>JBFKLD010000136.1:0-4364 GCA_041630755.1 Thermoplasmatota archaeon | reverse complement strand
GGGGGGGGAAGGAGTCGGTCTCAGCGCGTGCCGGTGGCCTCGAAGACGAGCTTGCCGTGGCGCACGACGACGCGGACGTTGCGCTCCTCGGTGAGCGTCGCTTGGACATCGACTTCAAAGGGTACGCCGCCGAGCCGGACCGTGTGGCGGCCGGTGCGGGGGGCGGTCTTCACGATGTACTCGGCCAGGGATTGTGCAAATTGCGCTTGCATACCCTATGCTTGGTCGCGATCCGACATGGCTTGGCTGGTGAATGCGTGGAATCAGAGGTACACGGCTTGGCACTGGGCCACCGTCAAGTCGTCATCCGGGTCGATGCGGGGCATCATGACGAAATTGGATTGCCTCGTATATGAACATGTTCAATGGTGGTGCGAACTGGTCAGGGCCAAACGGGTCGGGGGCCGTCGGCCCTTGGCCATCCGGCGACGCCCGTGCGCGGGGGAAGACGCAACCGAAACGCCCAGAACCCCGCCCTCGCCTGGCGCCGCGTGGACGTCCGCATCCTCCTTGCTCTTGTCATGTTCGGCGGCGCAGTCTGGTCCGACCTGCGCACGCGCCGCGTGATCAACCCCTACTGGATGCCCTTTGTCGCCTTTGCCGCCATCTTCTGGGCCCATGACCTTGTCGTGCGCCCGCAAGAGATGCTCTGGCCTGCCGTCGGGGCCCTGGCCATGAGCGGCCTGTTCTACGGCATGTGGTACCTCGGCTTCTTTGGCGGTGCCGACGCCAAGGGCATGATGGTGGCTGCCTGGCTCGTTCCCGGCGTGCCGGATCTGTTTGGAAACCGCTTCCTGCCTGTCCTGGATGCGTTTCTCAACGGCGCGCTTCTGACGCTTGCGCTGCCCGTGCTGTTTGTCGTCTGGAACTCCCTGCGCGGCCAAGTGCTCCTGCCGGCCATGCTCCTTGGCACCCCCTGGAGCCTGGCGCACGCGCGCCGCAGCCACGTCTGGCCCATGCAAGACGTTCACGAAGGACGCATCGTCTGGCGCTACTGGCCCAAGATCGGCACCGACATGGATGCCGTCTACGTTCGCCTCCAGCGTCACGGCCTCGACCGCGTCTGGGTGACGCCCAAGGTCCCGTTCATGGTCAATTTGGCCGTTGGGTTCCTGCTGGCGACGCTCTACGGCAACCTTGCGCTCCGGTTGGTGAGCGCCATCATGGCCCCCTGAGCCGCCCATCCGTGCTCGATCGTCCCCAAACGGCCTTCGCCTCCTGATGGTCGGCGTGCCTCGATGAAAAGCCGCTTTAAGGGCGGCGTCGCTGGCCGCATGTGGCAGGTCGCCTCACAACGGGACTCGCAGGGCTCGACGCCCAGATCGGCGGCGGCGTGCCAGCCGGCAGTGTCCACGTGCTCTTTGGCGAACCGATGAACGCATTGGAGATGTTCAGCTATCACTTTGCGGCAGGCGCCACCCAAGGCAAGGGGGGCTGCCTCTACATCACCACCGACCTGGAAGAATCCGAGATTCTCGACGGCATCCGCCAAGTGGGCGGCCGCCCGGAGCGGATGAAAGTGGTGCCCCTCTCCGGCCAGCGTGCGCCGCCGGCGGTGGCCAAAGGGGGCCGCTACATCCTCGACAATTTCACCAGCCACACAGAAGCCATCGGCTTCGACCGCGCCTTCGAGCAGCTCAAGAAGCTCAAGCAGCAGATCCGCGAAGCCGGGACCACCGCCCTGGTGATCGTCGTCGAAGGTCTGCTCGAGCCGGCCGAGCGCACCAAGCTGCGCGTCTGGGCCGACGGTGTCATGGAGCTTGGCTTCGACCGCCAAGGCTTCGGCCTGTACCCCTTCCTGAAGGTCACAAAGCTGCGCGGCGTGCCCGACAGCGCCCGCTTCCTCCTGTTCAAAGAGACCGACAAGGGACTGTTCATGGAGAGCACGCGGAGAGTGTTCTAGTGGGTCGGCTGCGCGACGATGCCGTCACCCCCGTGGTCGGCTCCATCCTGGTCCTGGCCATCAGTGTCCTGGGCATCGCCGCCATCATGTCCTGGGGAGCACCCACCATCCAGAGCGTCCAAGACCGCAACGGGCAGCTGGCCATGGTCGGTGAACTGGACGGCGTGCGCCTCGATGCGCTTGCCCTTTCGGTGCCCGACGCCGCCCGCACGCCCACCGTGGTCATTCCCTCTGGTGAGCTCTCCGTCACCACTGGCACGCGCTTCTTGATCGCCATCGACCAGGATGCGTCGAACACGGCATGCGACTTCCACGTGACGGGGTGGGAAACCAGCGGCACGGACAGCGTGGCCATCACCGCCGCGGGCTGCCGGACCCCGACACTCAGCTGCGACAGCCTCCTTGCCTCCGAAGCGTGCCTGGAGATCCATGCCGTCAGCGGCGGCAACACGGTCCGCAAGACCGTCACGGCTGGTGGCCTCGGCTACCAAGTCAGTGGTGCAGACTTCAGCACCGGCGCCTGGATGTTCCGGCTGACCGACAACGCCACCACCAACCCGGCCGTCTACGCACAAGCATGGCTCCTGTCCTCTGCCATGCATCAATGGTTCCTCGAGAGCCCAGTCGAAGAGCGGGCCGTCTACCAGGACGGAACGGCTGTGTTCAGCCGCACCGGGGAAACCTACTACCTCGAAAGCGACCCCCCCATCCAGGAGGACGCCTTCGGCAGCGGAGACTACGTGCTCTGGCTGCGCACCTTCAGCGCCATCAACGAAAACGCACACCAAGCCGGATCGGCCAAC
Source organism: Thermoplasmatota archaeon (assembly GCA_041630755.1). Lineage (GTDB taxonomy): Archaea > Thermoplasmatota > E2 > JACPAO01 > JAHFTW01 > JBFKLD01. The sequence continues at coordinate 1,658 of JBFKLD010000136.1, read as the reverse complement.
GTCTTTCTGGGCCTGGTGGGCAACTACGCCCGCGTGGACACAAGCGCCTACCAGTTGCGCTACGACTTCTCGGGCACCCTCAGCGAAGCGTGGTGCAATGCCCTCTCGCTTCGCAACAATGACATCTCTGCGGGTGCCTACACCGTCCAGACTGCCTGCACGAGCGCCGTGCCAAGCTTGACCTACCAAGCCACCGGTGGCGCCGTGTTCACCTTCGAGTTCTTGCATGCGAACATTCGGACCCAACTCCAATAACGCATCCGACGAAGCCGTCACCGAGGTCATCGGGCAGATCTTGACGTTCGGGATCCTGAGCATGGTCCTCGTGCTGAGCATGGTGGCCTTCAACTCGGCCAAAGAGACGGCCACCGAGCGCGCCGCGATCTTGCAAGCCGAAGGCGTGGCGCAGCAGGTCGTGACCCTGGTGGTTGAGGCCAGCCTGTTTGCTGAAACCCACGGCACCGACGCGACGTACAACCGCACCCTTGCGCTTCCGCAAGAGATCGAATCGGGCGCTTACGAGATCCATCTCGATCCCGCGGCGGGCGGCGTTCCCGACCGCGTCCGCGTCGAACTGGTGCGCTTCGAGCGCACGGTCACCGCGCCCTTGTTCAGCGCCGGCGCCCCCAGCGGCGTGGACTTGTGCGACATCGACATTCCTGGCGGCCGCATGGCGGTGCGCTTCGGCCCTGACCCCGCGGCCCCGGCCAACACCTGCATCTTCTTGGAGAGCCTATGAGCGACGACAAACCCAGCATCCGCAAACGCGGCGACGGCACCACGCGCGAAGTGGAACACGGCGAAGAGCGCCAGCAAGGCGGCCTGAAGCGCATCGCCAGCACGCGCGCCGAGGACAAGATCCGCGAGCAAGTCGCCAAGACGAGCGTGCGCCCGGACGTCGTCAAGCTCCCCCAATTCCCGCCGCCGGCGGCCGAGCGCCCCGAGGCGATGAAGATCGAAGAGGCGCGCCGCGAACGCATCGCGGAGCGCGAACGGCAACGCCGCGAAGCGCTGCTGGCCGACCTCGACGATGAAGCGCGCCAGAAGCTCGAGCATGACTGGGAAGCGCAAGACGAGCTCGAATACGTCGCCGACCCCGATGACAAGGAGATCGAGGTCTACCCGGTCCATGAACCGTGGGCGTACGTCCAGATCGTCAAGAACGAACGCACCCACGAGATGTTCTACCACGTCATCGAGCCGAAGCTGAGCCACGACGAGAAAGTCTTGCTCGAATTCATCGAGCACACGCTCGTGGACGTGCTGGACCTGCAACCCGAGGAGCTCGAAGACGAAGGCCTGGAGAAGTACATCCGGGGCAAATTCGAGCAGGTGCTGTTCGACTACAGCATCCGCCTCGGCGACGAGGACTCGCCCGAGGAAGAGAGCAAGGAACGGCTCCTCTACTACGTGATGCGCGACTTCATCGGGGAAGGCCCCATCGATGTCGTGATGCGCGACGAGATGATCGAGGACATCTCGTGCGATGGCCCCCACGTGCCCGTGTTCGTCTTCCATCGTGGACATGACAGCTTGACCACGACGATCCGCTTCCGTGACCACGACCAGCTCGACTCGTTCGTGATCCGCATGGCGCAACGTGCCGGAAAGCACGTGAGCATCGCCGAGCCGATCCTGGATGCCACGATGCGCGACGG
>JBFKLD010000135.1:0-4401 GCA_041630755.1 Thermoplasmatota archaeon | reverse complement strand
GGGTGCCAACAAGCACCGCTTCCTGCAACTGCAGGTGCTCGGTGGCAAGCACCCCCACCTCGCGGCCAAGCCGTGGGGTCGCACGGGCTTCACCAGCAAGAGCCGCACCCCCGTCGACACGACGATCAACGTCGGTGTCCTGGCACAGCACTTCGAGGGCGATTCCATCGACCTCGGCGAAGCCGGATACACCAAGCTGCTTGGCAGCGGCAAGGTCACCAAGGCCCTCACGGTCACGGTTGACGCCGCCACCGACAGCGCCGTGGCCAAGATTGAGGCCGCGGGCGGCAAGGTCGTCCTGAACGAATAGGCAAACGCCTCCTCTTCCTTCCCTCTCCCGCCGCTTTGCGGCACCCATAGGTTTCCAGTTCCCTTAAGTGGGCACCCTGTTTGGACGCCACCCCGAGGACCCCATGGCCGAATCGCGCAGCCGTCTGTATGCCCTGAAGCCGATCATCGAGCGCTGGCCCGCCGTGCGAAAGCCGGAAGGCCACGTGTCGTTCAAGGCGAAGCTCATGTGGACCACGGGTTCCCTGCTTCTCTACTTCCTGCTCGCCAACATCCCCCTGTTTGGCGTCAGTGAGACCCAGCTGGACCTGTTTGCCAGCTTCCGTGCCATCCTGGCCGGTGCAAGCGGCACCATCATGCACCTGGGTATCGGCCCCATTGTGACCGGCAGCATCGTGATGCAGCTGTTCACGGGTGCCAAGATCATCAACCTCGACCTGACCAAGAGCGAGGACAAGGGCATCTACCAAGGCACGCAGAAGATCCTCGTTCTGCTGTTCATCTTCATCGAAGCCATCCCGCAAGTGTTCGGCTTCCTGGAACCCGACGCCGCGTTCGTCAACTGGTTCCAATCCATGGGCTGGCCCGGCAGCGGTGCCGGATGGGCCCGCAGCTTCATCGTCTTCCAGCTCGCCCTCGGCGCCCTCGTGGTGTTCCTGATGGACGAACTGATCAGCAAGTGGGGCATCGGCTCCGGCATCAGCTTGTTCATCGCCGCCGGTGTGAGCCAGGCGCTCTTCCAGGGCACCCTCAACTGGCAGCCCCCGAGCACCGGTGAGCCCTACAACCCCATCACGAACCCCCCCAGCGGCACCCTGCCCATGCTGTTCTACGTCTTCAGTGAACGCAGCATGAGCAGCCTCGTCCACCAGGGCGGCTTCGAGCAATTGTTCATCGGTGACCCGCGGTTCTTCCCGAACCCCATCATCACCTTCCTGGGCACGATCGCCATCTTCGTGTTCGTGGTGTACGCAGAAAGCACCCGCGTCGAGCTGCCCCTTGCCCACGGCAAGGTGCGCGGTGCCCGCGGCCGCTACCCGCTGCGCCTCATCTACGCCAGCAACATCCCCGTCATCTTGATGGCGGCGCTGCTGGCCAACATCAACATCTTCAGCCTGCTTCTCTGGCAGCACCCGTTCTTCAGCAAGATCCCCGTCATCGGGCACGCTTGGTGGATCGGCATGTACCAGGAAGGCTCCCAGAGCTTGCAACCCGTCGCGGGTGGCGCCTGGTACCTCACCACCTTCGGTGGCCTGAGCGACTGGTTCCTGCCCATGTTCGACTCGGCGCGGTACGGTGGCTACGCAGCCGGGCATGAACCGTGGCAGATCTTGATCAAGATCGCGCTGTACCTGTTCCTGTTCATCGGCGGCTCCATCATGTTCGCCAAGTTCTGGGTCGAAACCACCAACATGGGCCCCGAATCCGTGGCCAAGCAGATCGAGAAGTCGGGCATGCAGATCCCCGGCTTCCGCCGCGACCCCCGCGTGCTCCAGAAGGTGCTTGGGCGCTACATCCCGACGCTGACCGTCATCGGTGGTGCCACCGTCGGTGCCCTCGCCGCCATCGCCGACATGATCGGCACGGTCGGCAACGCATCCGGTACCGGTCTGCTTCTGTGTGTGGGCATCCTGATCCGCACCTACGAGCAGATCGCGAAGGAGCAAGCGATGGAAATGCACCCCGTGCTTCGTGGCTTCTTCGGAGCTGAGTAAACTCAGCTCCTCGAATCCCCTGCGCACGGGCTGCATCTGCCCCCTCGCCACTCGCTCCGCTCGCGTCGCGGGGGGAGATGCACCCGTTCTCCGTGGTTTGTTCGGCGCTGAGTAGGCGCCGAAGCGCGCAACCTCTCTTCCCTTCTCCATCCCTTGCTTTGAATCGCAACGCCTTTTGTTGCGGCCTGGAATCTTCCAAACATGCCTTTTGCGGCCCGCATCGCCCAGGGCGAGGCCCTCGTGCACAGCCAACGCTGCCCCTACTTCCGCAACCGCAGCGCCGACGGCTGGGTCGGCGGCTACCCGAGCCGCCACGAAGCCCGCGACGTCGCCCGCGCCAAGGCGAAGCAGGTGCGCTACGCCAAGTGCTGCTTGGGTGGCGTGGTGTAGCTTCACCACCCCCACCAGTGCCCCGTAAGGCCCCTGCGCCCGTCATGGGGCTGTGCGCGAGCCGGAGCCTTACCAGAAGTACCGCGCCCCCCTCCAGGCCCGTTGGCGTCCCGCCATCCTGGATCGCGACGGGCACCGCTGCCGCAACTGCAAAGCCTCCGTCACCAAGCGCACGCCGGACGTCACCTTGGACGTGGCCCACATCACCGACGCCAAAGCGTTCGTGCGCGCGGCCGGCGACCACCGGGCGGTCACCTTCAGCTACCGCTGGGACAACTTGTACACCCTCTGCCACACGTGCCACGTCGCGTCGCACCGCTTCAAACTCCGCGAAGAGGACCAAGCGCGCCGCTGGCAAGTGGACCGCCTCGAAGCCGAGCTTCGGAAGCTGCGTGGCTGGTCGAGTCCGTATGCGGTGCTGCCGCCCCACTTGGTGCCACCCAAGCTGCGCCCCCGCCGCAGCTTCCACGACGTCATGCGCATCAGCCCCCTTGTGCCCTTCGTGACCTACACCAAGTACGTCAGCGACGGCGGCGTCGTGTTCCAAGACGAAGAAGCTCCTCCGGGACAGGAAACCTTCGCCACCAGCACCGATTGGGCGCCACTTTCGGGCCGCAGCGTCCGTGGCTGAGCGCGCCGGGCGAACCCGCGTCGCTTTTGCCCATGAACAATGTGTGCCCCCTCGGTGCTCGTCACCCGACGCTTCTCGGCACTCAATGGCACAGCGCTGTTTCTTGGCGCAGCCGCGGGCATCGCCGCCGTCGCGTTCCGGTTCCTGATCGACATCGTCAACGGCTTCGCATTCCAGGGCGAGTTCGTCGACGTGCCCACCGACGAAGGCGGATTTGCCACCGCCAAGTGGGGCGTCTGGGTGTTCCTTGTGCCGCTCGTCGGTGGCCTCATCGTCGGCCTCGTGCGCCTGGCCTTTCCGGAAGCACGCCGACAAGGCATCGCCGAAGTGATGGCCGCCATGCAAGCGCGCGGCGGCCACATCAAAGGCCGCACCAGCTGGGGCCACGCCATCGTGAGCGCCATCACGGTCGGCACCGGTGGCTCGACGGGCCGTGAAGGCCCCATCGGCTACATCGGCGCCGCGTTCGGCTCAAGCCTCGGCCGCCACTTGGGCCTCCAAGCCCGCGACGTGAAGGTGCTCGTGGGCGCGGGCACCGCAGCCGGCATCGCCGCCACCTTCAACGCGCCCCTGGGTGGCGTGCTGTTTGCGATGGAATTGATCCTTCCCGAATTCAGCACCCACGCCTTCATCCCGGTCGTCTTGGCCACCGTGGTCGCGGTGACGATGAGCCACGCCATCATGGGCGACCACCCGGCCTTCGCCATCAGCGAATTCGCCCTCGTCTCTCCGTGGGAGCTGGGCATCTACCTCGCCCTCGGCGTGCTTTGTGGCCTCGGCGGCGTGGGCTTCATCAAACTGATGGCGTGGGCCAATGAAGCCGGCGACAACCTGCGCGTCCCGCTCTGGATGAAGCCTGCCATCGGCGGCCTCGTTGTTGGCCTGCTGGGTCTGCTCATCTTCCGCGCCACCGCGCTCGAAGTCTTTGGCGGCTTCCAGACCTACCACGTCTTCGGAACAGGCTACGCCACCGTCAACGCCATCCTGCAGGGCGCCGAGTTCGCGCTCATCGCTCCCCTGCTCCTGCTTCTCATCATCGCCAAGCCGCTTGCCAGCAGCATCACCATCGGAAGCGGTGGTGGTGGTGGCGTCTTCAGCTCCAGCTTGTACCAAGGCGCCCTCTACGGTGCCCTGGTCGGCTTGGCTGCCAACGCCATCTTCGGAGATGCCGTGGCGCCCCCGGCGGCCTACGCCATCGTGGGCATGGGTGCCTTCTACGCAAGCAGCGGCCGCGCCACCCTCACCACCATCGTCTTGCTCTCCGAACTCACCAACGGCTACAGCATCGTGATGCCCATCATGTTCGCCGCGGTCGCCGCAGACGCGGTGAGCGTCGGGCTCAGCAAGGACAGCATCTACACCGTGCGCCTCACCAGG
>JBFKLD010000134.1:0-4405 GCA_041630755.1 Thermoplasmatota archaeon | reverse complement strand
GGTGCCGGCCCGGACTCCCGGGCCGGCCCTCACCCTCATTGAACCCGCCATCCACGATGGCGGTGTGAAACGACTGCCCCACTTCACAGCGGCATCGCCACGCCCCAAATACCACGAGCAACAACGTACAGCATGGTGTCCCCCATGACCCGGATGCAAACCCCCCGCAAGCTCGCCACGGCAACCCTCGCCGCACTGTTTCTCTTCGTCGGAAGCGTCGCCGCGCTCCCCGCGATCGAAAACCCCCTCAACGCCGACGCAAACGCCGGCCCCCACGGAGGCTACGCATGTCTCGACGGCGCCACCGGCACAAGCACCGCCTCCGGCCTCGCCGGCGGCCTCCCCGTTGCCGTCCCCGCCCTCCCCGTCGCAGCCCCCAGCACCCCTGACGTGACCGGTGCGGCGGACGTCTGCGCCAGCGCCGACCAAGACGGCGCCCACATCGACGGCTGCGCCGCCCTCGAAAGCTCCAGCGCACTGGCCCAGGCTGAAGGCCTCAAGGCCACCGCCATGGGCACCGCCATGGGCGCCCCTGTGCCCGTCGCCGTCCCCGCTGCCCCGGCCCTGCCGGTCGGCACCAGCGACCTCCCCGACGTCAGCGGCGCTGACCTGTGCGGTGATGTGTCGGCCACCACCGAGGGTGTCGACGCGGACGCCCAAAGCAGCGTCTTGGACAACCTGAAGGGTGCCTTCATGGGCTTCTTCAGCAAGATCGGCGGCCTGTTCTAAGACCGCCAAGCCTCCCTCTTCCCTTCTCTCCTTAGATGAGCGGCTCCAGCTCCACGTCCTCGTAGAGGCTGGGACCGCGTGCCAGGATTGCGACCATCCCTTGCGCATCCCGGCTGTCCGACGGCTTCGGGTCGTCCTTCGTCGCGCACCCACCCGTGCAGCCATCTGCAAACGCGATGTGGATACGCCCGTCGGGGCCGATGTGCATGTCGTTGAAGTCGAGCAGGTTCCGGTTGCCGTCGCGGCAGTCCCCGCTGTTGAGGCAGATGCTTCCAATCTGCACCGGGTCTTCCGTGATCTTGACCGTGGTCCACACCGGCACCTCGTCAAGCGCGTTCAGACTGATGCTCACGTAGAGGTCGTACCGGGCGTCGATGGGTGCGTGATGCGGATTGGCGTTCGTGTTCTCGGACCCAAGGTAGGTTACCGCCACCCGTCCGGGGTCCCCTGCCACGGCGTGGACGAAGGTGCTGCTGGTGACCGCGGCCGGACTCACGACCACCGAAGACGTCCAGGCGTTGCCGTCGGGGCTCGTGGACAAACGGACGCGGTGGTCGGTGTCGATCCATGTGTAGTAGGCGTTCGATGCGCGGTCGGTGGCTACCTCGGGATTCTTGTGCGGGTCCGGGTGCGGGAAGCGCGCATCCACGCTGCGGGTGACCCACGTGAGGCCATTGTCACGGCTCAGGCACACATGCGGATTGCCGGAACGCGGAGGCACGTAGACGGTTCCGTCCACGGCGGTTTCGATCGCACCATGCAAGCCGCCGTTGCAGGCCGGGCGCGTGTAGGCGAACGTGGCACCCCCGTCAAAGCTGGTGGCACAATACACGCCGACGAGCTTGTTGTAGCAGAAGTACACCGCGTTCGGGTAGACCGGGTTCTGGGCAAGGGCCTCGTCGGTCCAGGGACCCGTGGCCAGCTTGATGTGGTCGTTGAGCGGCAGCGTGCCGCAGTCGAACGGGTTGCCAGTCCAGCTGCGGCCCCCGTCATCGCTCCAGGCGATCCACGTGCATGCCAAGTGGATCATCTGGATGTCGAAGATGCGGTCCGTGTCCCGGTCCACCCAGAGATAGGGGTCGAAGCTCACGGGGCTCGTGGTGATGGAATTGGTGCGGTCCCACGTGGTTCCGTAGTCGCAGGAGCGCATGACGGACTCCATGGCCGCGAAGAAGATGCACTTGTCGCTGGTGATGCCCACACTGGGTTCGGGCCCATTGCGACCGACATCGCTCAGGAGGAAGAACGGGGCATCGCTGGTGACATCCACATCCAACGTGGCCGTGGCAAGCACGTCCTCGGCAAGCAGGCTCACGCGCACGGTGTACGTTCCCGGGCGATGGTAGGTGTGCGTCGGAGCGACTTGTTTGGCGGTCGTTCCGTCCCCGAAGTCCCAGCCGACGGCCTCCGGCGAGCGGTCCCATTCGTACGTGAATTGGAACGTCAAGCCATCTCCTTGCGCCAGAATGCGCGGCTTTGATGGCTCCGAAGGTTGTGCCGGATCTGGCGAAGGCGAAGAAGTGGACTTTGCAGGCGCGACGCCGATCACGTGCGAGGCTTGCAAGGTGATGCCTTGCTCGGAAACCATCTGCAGGGACACCTCGAAGATGCCCGCCTCGAACCGGTGGGCAATGGCAGCCGAATCCGACACCGTGCCGTCGCCAAGATCCCACTGCCACTCACGCGGGCGGTCCGTGGCCAAAAGCGAGTACGATGGCCGCAGCGTGACTGGCTCGCCGGCCTTGGGTTCAAGCGGATCCCAGGAAAAATCAAGCTCCGCCTCGAAGTTGGACTCGGAAGGGATGGTGGCTTCCGGCGCAACGCACCCAGCCAACGGCAAAAACAAGAGGAGGAGAACCGCCCGCACAAGATTGGAAAGAAGGGAAGAGATAAGATTTGACGGGGCCAGGGGATGGGGCCCTCAGAGGACGAAGTCGAGTCCCATGTCCTTCTTGGCGCGGCTTTCCTTGCGCGCCGTGGGACCGAGGATGTGCTTCGACTTGACGCCGGTGATGACCAGCATCACGCGCACCGTGCGGTCCAGGTTCGGATCCACGCCGGCACCCCAGATGATGTTGGCTTCGGGGTCCACGCGGTTGTAGATCTCCTCGACGCACTCCTCGGCTTCCTTGAGGCTCATGTCGGGAGATCCGACCACGTTCACGATGGCCGCGGTGGCATCGCTGATGTCAATGTCGAGAAGCGGACTGTTGAGGGCTTCGAGCACCGCTTCGCGGGCCCGGTCTTCGCCGTCGCTTTCGCCGAGGCCGATCATGGCCACGCCGCCGTTTTCCATCACGCGCTTCATGTCGGCAAAGTCGAGGTTGACCAAGCCGGGCTTGGTGATCATCTCTGTGATGCCCTTGATGCTGCGAAGCAGAAGCTCATCGGCGACCTTGAAGGCAGCCTGCATGGGCAGGCGGGGCGCAATCTCCAGAAGCTTGTCGTTCGGGATGGCGATGACGGTGTCGCACACGTCGCGCAGGCGGGCAAGGCCCGCTTCGGCGTTCTCCATCCGGATGGCGCCTTCCACGCTGAACGGGAGGGTGCACACGGCGATGGTGAGGGCGCCGGCTTCGCGGGCGTACTTGGCCACGACAGGAGCGCTGCCGGTGCCGGTGCCGCCGCCGAGGCCGCACGTCACGAAGACGATGTCCGCGCCAGCAACAGCGCCGCGCAGGTGCTGCTCGGTCTCTTCTGCCGCGCGCTCGCCCACTTGGGGCAGGGCGCCGGCGCCGAGGCCGCGCGTGAGGTTCTTGCCGATGAGGACCTTGTGTGGGGCCTGCGTCGAGAGCAGGTGCTGGGCGTCCGTGTTGACGGCCACCAAGTCCACGTCGCCGAGGTCTTCCTCGGTGCAGCGCGTGATGGTGTTGGTGCCACCGCCGCCGCAGCCGACCACCTTGATGCGGGTGATCAGCGAGTGCAGGACTTTCTCAATGTCTTCTTTGTCAGCGTCAGAGTGCGCAGGCACGGTTTGAGCGGTGACCTGCTGGGTCTCCAACTCCGCACGCGCCACGGCTTCGCGGATAATGTCTTTCATGTGCATCCCCTGGAACCAAGGCATAGCCTCGGCTCCCATCCAAGAAGGTACCCTCCGTCACCCTCCATAAGGATTGCTCCTTGCGCGAAAGGGCCTCCTGAGGCGTCATCCGCGCAGGCGTGGACTGGTGGCAAACGCGCGCAGCGCCAAGGCGTACAGGAGCACATCGGCAACCGCCAAGCCCACCAGGGATGGAAGCACCGGCAAGTCATGGATGCCAAGCGTCGTGGCCCGCAGGCCGTCCACGATGTACAAGATCGGGTTGAAGCGGCTCGCGAGCGCCAGGTCCGCGGGCAGCAGCGACACCGGGTAGAACACACCCCCGAGGAACGTCAGCGGGGTCAAGACGAACGTCATGGGGATGAAGATGTGGTCCCAGCGCGTGGCGCGCAGACCCATCAGAAGCCCCACGAGGGCGAAGCCAACGCAGCCCAGAACGAGGAAGGCCGCAAAGCCCAGGACGTCGATGTTCCAGCCATCGGTCACGGGCAACGCGATGAGCAAGCTGGCCAAGCCGATGAGCACCCCTCGCGTCGTGCCGGCGAGGGTGTGCGCCAGGACGACTTGGCTGTCTTTCAGGGGACTCGTGAGGACGTCCTCGATGTAGCGCGCGCGGCGGCTGTCGAAGAAGCTGCT
>JBFKLD010000133.1:0-4409 GCA_041630755.1 Thermoplasmatota archaeon | reverse complement strand
TACGACTTTGGCGGCTTGCTGGCACGCATCGAGAAGGAGATCAAGCGCATCGGGGCCACGCGCGTCAGCCTCGACAGCATTGGCGGCATCTTCTCGCAATTTCCCGAGCAAGCCCGCGTCCGCGCGGAGATCTTGCGCATCGCCAAGACCCTCAACGGACTCGGCGTGACCACCATCATGACCGGCGAGCGCGGTGCAGAGTACGGCCCCGTCTCCCGCCATGGCGTCGAAGAGTACGCAGTGGACAACGTGATCATCTTGCGCAACGTGCTGGAGCAGGACGTCTGCCGCCGCACGATGCAGGTGCTCAAGTTCCGCGGGGCCCGCCACCACAAGGGCGAGTTCCCATTCACGATCCTTCCCGGCCAGGGAACCGTGGTCATCCCTCTGGCGGAGATCCAGCTCAAGCAGCGCAGCAGCAATGTGCGCATCCACTCCGGCAACGACGAATTGGACGTCATGTGCGGTGGCGGATTCTTCCGCGACAGCATCGTTCTCGTGTCGGGTGCCACGGGTACCGGCAAGACCCTCATGACCACCGAGTTCGTGCTCGGCGGCGTCAAGAGCGGCGAGCGGTGCATCTTGTTCGCGTTTGAGGAATCCCGCGACCAGCTCTTCCGCAATGCGCTGGGCTGGGGCATGGACTTCGAAGCCGCCGAGAAGAAGGGCCTGCTGCGCGTGGTGTGCAACTACCCCGAAGCCACCAGCCTGGAGGAACTTCTGATTGACATGAAGGACCAGATTGAGGAGTTCAAGCCGCAGCGCGTCGCTGTGGACAGCTTGAGCGCGCTGGAGCGCGTGAGCACCAGCAAGGGCTTCCGCGAATTTGTCATCGGACTGACGAGCTTCATCAAGGAGAAGGAGACCGCCGGTCTCTTCACCGCCACCACGAACACGCTCACGGGCGCAGAAAGCGCCTCCGAGCGCCACATCAGCACCATCACGGACAGCATCGTGCTGCTTCGCTACGTGGAGATGTTCGGCGAGATGCACCGCGGTGTCATGGTCCTGAAGATGCGTGGCAGCCCCCACGACAAGCGCATCCGTGAATTCACCATTGACGGGCAAGGCATGCACATCCGTGAAGCCTTCCGCAACGTCAGCGGCGTCTTGTCGGGCAGCCCGACGCGCATCGAGCCGCAAGAGTTCGACCGCTTCACGCGCGCCTTCGACGAGGGCCCCCAGTGAAGATCCTAGTCGCCGCGGACTTCTCGGATGCCAGCAAGCTGGCAGTAGAAGCCGCAGCGAAGCTATGCCAAGACACGGGCGCCAAGATGGTGCTCATGCACGTCGCGACGGCCATCCGCGTGCCCGCCAACGCGGAACCGGACCCGATTTCGAAGGTTCAAAGCGAGATCAACGAAGACGAAGCGGTGACGCTGAGCACGGAGTGGGCCGCACCGCTTCGGGAGCAGGGCCTGGACGTGGAGACGGTGATGGTCGAGGGCAAGCCCGCCGAAGCCATCCTGGCCGCAGCCGCGGAGAAGGACGTGGGCCTCATCGTCCTCGGGCGACGGGGGTGGGGCAAGGTCAAGCGCTTCATGCTCGGCAGCGTCACCGAAGACGTCGTGCGCAGGTCCGAAATCCCGGTTCTTGTGGTTCCGGCCTGAGCAAGGCTTAACGCCCTGACGCGTTGGGGAAACCATGGCTCTCGGAGTATGGATCGGCATCGCCGTCGTCGTCTTTGCGGTGATCGTCGTCCTTTGGGCAATCAGCGCCCGCAACCGGTTCGTCCAGTTCGAAAACGCGATCGACAACGCTTGGGCGCAGATTGACGTCCAGCTCCAGCGGCGCGCAGAATTGATCCCGAACCTGATCGAGACCGTCAAGGGATACGCCAAGCACGAGCGGGAGACCCTGGATTCGGTCACGCAGGCGCGCACAGCGCTCATGAGTGCCAACAACCCCGCCGCGAAGATGGCTGCTGAAGGGATGCTCGAGCAAGCCTTGGGCAAGCTGTTTGCGGTGGCCGAGGCGTACCCGGATTTGAAGGCGAACACCAACTTCCAGCAGCTCCAAGACGAGCTATCGCACACGGAGAACAAGGTCAGCTTCGCCCGCCAGCACTACAACGACGCCGTGCTGCGGTACAACAACGCCATTGAAGTCTTCCCGGCAAACATCATCGCCGGCATGACCGGCCACGGCACCGAGAAGGAGATGCTTGCCGCGCCCGAGGGCGCCCGCGAGGTCCCCAAGGTGAGCTTCTAATTGCTGCTCGACGAACACATCAAGGCGAACAAGCGCGCCACGGTGCGCCTGTTTGCGATCCTGCTCGTCATCGTGTGGGCCGCCCTCTGGGGCATCGGCATCCTGCTCGGGTATCACCCGGTGATGACAGGCCTCTTCGGCCTCATCTTCGGGTTGGTCTACCTGGCCATGGCCAGCGGAGCCGGCGTGGACACCATCCTGCGCGCCAGTCGCGCGCGGCCCGCGGACCCCCGCGTGCGCCAGGAGCTGCTGCTGCTGCACCGCGTGGAGGAGATGGCCATCGCCGCCGGGCTTCCGATGCCGAAGGTCTACGTCATGGACAGCCGCGACATCAACGCATTTGCAGCGGGCAGCAAGCCGGAGGAGGCCGTCATCGCCGTCACCACGGGGGCCTTGGACAAGCTTGACCAAGAAGAGCTGCAAGGTGTCATGGCGCATGAGATGAGCCACATCCGCAACTACGACATCCGCATCCAGACCTATGCCGTGGCCCTCATCGGCCTCATCGCGATGGTTGGCGAGATGCTCTGGTGGAGCTTGATCTTGGGCGGGCGCAACCGCAACGGCGGCAACACGCACCCCGTCGCCATCGTCGTGGCTCTGGTGCTGGTCATCTTGGCGCCGCTGCTTTCACGCTTGACGTTCTTGGCCATCAGCCGCAAGCGAGAGTACCTGGCGGATGCCAGCGGCGCCGAACTGACACGCAACCCGGAGGGATTGGCGCGCGCCTTGGAGAAGATCGCGGGCGAAGACCCGAAGGAGCCTCCCTCGAGCAAGACCGTGGCCGGCTTGTACCTGGCCAACCCGTTCCAGCGCATCCGCAAGGAGAACCTCTGGAGCACCCACCCGCCGCTTCCGGAGCGCGTGCGCCGGTTGCGCGGCATGTGAGGCCCAAGAATGTGCCGCTGGCCTCGACGCAAGGGGTATATATGCCGCCGCATGAATGATGGTTGTCGCTCGTGAGCAAACTTGGTAGCCTCCCCGCACAAGCCCAAGCCATCCTGGTGGTCGATGACGAGCCGGACATCCTGCAGGCGCTGAAGGACCTCTTTGAAGCCACGATGCCCGGAGCGGAAGTGTTCACGGCCGGCAGCGGCGAAGAAGGCCTGGAAGTGCTGGAGAAGCAGAAGGTGGACGTCATCATCAGCGACTACCGCATGCCCGGCATGGACGGCCTGGAGTTCCTGAGCCGTTGCGGCGAGAAGCTGCCCGAGGTGCCTCGCATCTTGATCACGGCGTACCCGCAGCTCAACCTGGCCATGGACGCCATCAACAATGCGGCCATCCAGAACTTCTTCACGAAGCCGCTGAACCCGATGCAGATCCAGGAGGCCGTGAAGGCGGCCCTCATCAAGGCGCGCACGGCCAATCAGCGGATGAGCCAGTTCCGCCGCGACCACTGAATGGTTCATACGTGGCGGCGCCCCTCGGCGACGCGTGCGCGCATGGATCGTGTTGCTGCTTGTGCCCCTTGCGGGCTGCATCTCGGATAGCCAAGACGAGACTCGAGGTGACGGAGCGTACGTGCCCAGCGAGGCGCGCTACGGCATCCTTCCCGTGGAAGAGGTCTGGGTCGAAGGCGAAGACGGCAAGCGGATCCACAACGCCGTGTACCGCCCCGACACGACGGAGCCCGTTCCGGTGTTCGTCAACTTCAGCCCCTACTGGGGCGACTCGGCGACCAAGGGCGGCGACGCCTTTGCCCAGTACATGATCAACGAGTACGTGCCCCGCGGCTTTGCCATCGTCTTGTCCGCGGTGCGCGGCACGGGCCACAGCGAAGGGTGCTTCCAGATCGGCGGCGACGTCGAAGTGCGCGACAGCTACCTCGTGGTGGACCACTTTGCCAGCGCTTCCTGGAGCAACGGCGCGGTGGCCGCCGGCGGAAAATCGTACGACTCAACGACGCAAAACGGCCTCATCGCCAAGGACCCCCACCCGGCCCTCAAGGGCATCTTCCACGTGAGCGGCATCACCGACATGTACCGCTACAATTACCGCTATGGCGAGCCGTACCTCTTTGGCACCATTTTCAACACGTACTACTACGGCCAAGGCATCCACGAGTACGGGTTGCCCCTTCCCATTGGTGGAGGCAGCCCCGGCAGTGCCTCCGAATTCGACGAGGACGAGGAGAGCTTGGCGCGCGCGGCCGACGACGCGGCCTGCACGGAGCTTCCGGAAACACAAGCCCATGG
>JBFKLD010000132.1:0-4495 GCA_041630755.1 Thermoplasmatota archaeon | reverse complement strand
GCGGATGCCGCGCCCCATGGCTTGCCGAACCTTGGCTGCCGCGGGGACTTGGTACGAGAGGAATTCGCCGTTCTTGCCGTCCTTGTTGTAGTGGGCGATGGTGGCTTCCACTTCCAGGTCTCGTGGTGCGTACGGGACCCCTGCGATGATCACCGCGCTCAGAAGCCCGTTCTTGAAGTCGACACCCTCGGCAAAGCTTCCGCCGAGGACTCCGCAAAGCAGGGCTCCGCCACGCTTCTTGGCGCCCGCAAGCGTATCCAGCACGCGGTCACGCTCGGCTTTGCCCATGCCCGACTCCTCTTCGACGATCTCCTTGTCGACGGCGACCACGTCCATGATGTCGCGCAAGATGGCGTAACTGGGAGCAAAGAGGGCGACGTTGCCGCGGGTGGCTTGGCACACACGCGCCACGGCCTCTGCGTAGCGGTACCACATCGTTGCGTCGCGGCGGCGGAAGGCCGTCGTGTAGCCCTTGCCGATGGTGACGAACTTGTTGGCAGCCGGAAACGGGCTGCGGTAGTGCTTGACTTTCGTGCGGCTCTCATGGAGCCCGAGCACGTCGCGGAAGGCTTCCGGTGGCTCGAGGGTGCCGCTCATCAGAATGGCGCTGTGGACATCGCGGAACACGGGCCCGCTGGCCATGCCGGGGTCGAGGAGCTTGATGTGCAATTCCACGTCGTCACGATCGTCCCATTGCAGGAAGCGCAGCGCCCCGTCGCGGAAGCGGCCCCAGTCTTCCAAGGCGGCAAGCAAGCGGTCGCTGGCCACCGGGCCATCCGGGACCTCGCGCCACAATTTTTGGACCAGCTCTGCCAGGTCTTCCTGCGCATCGGCCAACGTGCGCTGGGTGCCAAAGCCGCGTCGCCGATGCTCGAAGGCAGCGTGCAAGTCATCAATCTCCAACCGGACGATGCTGCGCTCTTCGCCAAACCGCTGCTTCTCTGCCTTGCCTGAGCGTTCGGCCTCTGCGCTCAGCGAAAAAAGGATGTCGCGCATAGCCGGGAGATCTGCCTCCACGAACTTTGCGCCGTGGCGGCGGGCCTCTTCCTCTACTTGGTCGAGGAGGCGGATGTTGATCTTGTGTGCGTGGCTCTGCCGAATGCGGTCCGGCAAATTGTGCGCTTCGTCCACAATGACCACGAGGTTGCGAAGCTCCGCGCCCAGGCGCTCCAAGGTGCGTGCCCGGATGTCGCTGAACAGGTGGTTGTAGTCGGCCACGACGACCTGCGCGTGCTGGGCCGCGGTCATGGCCACCAAGTGGGGGCAGAGCCCTGCGTCCTTGGAGACCCCCATCAGCTCCTCGACGTGCAGCACGCCGTCGGCCACCCGCTGAAGGGTGTCGTTGTCGACATCTCGCTGGATGAACTTGCAGCTCTTGGTGCGCGTTTCGCGGGCGCAGAAATCCGGGAAGCTGCTGGGCAGCATGTCGGCCGCTTCGTGTCGCAAGCACATGTCGCGCTTGGCCACCAGGTCCACCAGCGTGAATTGCGCGCCGCGCTGCTCGCGGATCGCCCGCAGGGTCTCAACGGCGATGCGGTGCTGGCTCTGCCGGCTCGTGAGAAACAGCACCGTGCGTCCTGCTTCGAGCGCGTGCGCCAGAGCGGGCGCAAGGCTTGCAGCCGTCTTCCCGATGCCTGTCGGGGCATGCGCCACGAGATGCTTGCCACCGGCCACGGCCATCGTCACGTCCCGTGCAAAGCTTCGCTGACCCCCCCGGATGGTCTCATAGGGGAACAGGCCGAGGCTGTCGTGGGGCTTGCCGCCGCTGGTCTTGGGCTTCCAGGCGGGCTTCTGGGGCTCGAGGGGCCCCTCGCGCTTCGACGGCGCTCCCATGCTGCCGAGGCTGGCTTGTCCCGCGCCGAGGCGCACCGTCTTGCCCTTGGCCATCACGGTGCGGGCGCGGCCGTCGCGTGCGCAGCGGATGCACTGGAGCACACCTCGTTCGGGGCGCATGATCCCTCCGCACGCATTGCAAAATGGCATCCCAGGCCGGCCACGCGCTCCCCCCATGAAAATCCGATGGCACAACGGTGGGCGGCAAAGGTGAAATGCTTGCCTGGACCTGGAGAACTGATGCGGTGGTTGGTCCTCGTCCTGCTCTTTGCCGGATGCGCGCAGCCGGTGGACGACGTGGCCGTCGAAGTCGTGCCAACCATGATCGACGGCGTCGTCGTGGATGACGCCGTGCGCGCCGTGGTCGGGGCGCGCATCCAAGTCGTGGGGCAGAACCTGTCCACGCAGACCGATGAACACGGCGCATTCGTCCTCGACGTCGGGCCCGGCACGCACACATTGCACGTCTCCAAGCCCGGGTACCTCAACGCCACGGTGGAAGCCCCGGCAGGCCAGTCCGTTTCCGTGCTCTTGCCCCTCAATCCTGACTTGATCCCTTACGTGCAGGAGTCCATGTTCGCCGGGTTCATCGAATGCGGCACCAACATCGTCGGCGTATGCGCCATTCCGGATTTTGCTTCGTCCACAGTCTGCTCGTCGGGGGGCCCGTGCGTCGGAAACCCCATGAGCGACACCATCTGGGCCATGCTGCCCGTGGACCCCAACCCCGCGTGGATCCAGGCAGAGTTGGTGTGGGACAGCACCCAGCCGCTTGGCGATGAGCTGCAGCTCATCCTGAGCCACGCCTCCGAGGACCAGTTCTCTTCCGGCACGCACAACGGTGACTTGACGGATGTGCAGGGGCCGAGCCCGTTGGTGGCCTCGATTCCCCCGGCCCAAGCCAAAGCTGCCGGCCTCGGGGAAAGCTACAGTGTGGTGCCGCGCGTCTTTGCCGGCTCGGCCAGCGGCGCGACCCAATGTCTAGGTGCCACCTGCGTGGGGCTTGGCGTGGCGCTGCAGCAAGAGTTTGAAGTGTTCCAGCACAGCTTCTACCGCATGAGCCCGCCCGATGGCTGGCAATTCACGCGCGATGGGTTGCCCTGAGCGGCGCATGGGTTGCCGTGAGCTCGTCACGGGCCTCTATTGGTGCATGGCTTTGGCCACAGCGCGCAGGATCGCTTCCTTCGCGTGGCTCTTCTTGACAAGCACCCGCCCGGCCGCCTTGTAGGGCAGGCTCGGGTGGTGCTTGTCCTCTTCCAATGTGGTTTCCAGCCCTGCCTTCTTGGCAGCGCTTTCGACCCACTTGGCATCCGGGTCCTTCACGGCAAGGTCCTTGGCGACCCGGCGGCCCTCCTCACGGGTGAGGCGGGCGTCAAAGTAGCGTGGCCACAAGACGACGGTGTCGTCGCCTCGGCTGACCATCTTACTCGACGAGGACGCCGTTGAGGGCGCCGTGCTGGCCGGGGCGGCTCGTGACACGGGCCTTGCCGGCGGAAGTCTCGACGACCGCACCCTTGGTGATGATGTTGCGGCGCACGTAGTGGATGTTGGCCGGGTTCTCGACCACGTTGGTCAGTTCGGCCTTCTGCGTCTTGCCCGTCTTCGGGTCGGTGACGTTGATGGCGTCGCTGCGCAGCAGCTTCACCTTCTGGTTGGCACCCTTGGTGCGCACCAGCTTTTGGGCCGTGGGGCCAACATGCGTGTCAATGCGTTCGCGAGCGATCTCGTAGCGGCGCTTTCCACGAGCCGAGAGAAGCCGGCCACCGGAGGGCTTGCGACGGGATCCACCTTGCCAGAGGGCCATCAGGCCGGCCGAGACAGAGGGGGTATATGAGTGTTGCAGGTATTCCTTTCCGGCCTGGGGGTTCGGCGCTGCGCGGAATCTGGGGTCGGTCCTATTCCTTCCAGACCGTGAATGCGTCGAGTGGCTTGCGGGCCAAATCTGGAACGGTGGCGTCGTCGGCGGCGTGCCCGACGGGCAGCAGCAGGAAGGCCTCCTCGTTGTCGGGGCGTCCGAGGATTTCCTTCAGGAACCCCATAGGGCTTGGCGTGTGGGTGAGGCAGCACAGGCCGGCTTCGCGCACAGCAGCCAAGAAAAATCCGGCCGCGATGCCGACGGACTCCTGCACGTAGTAGTGCTTGCCTTTGCTTCCATCGGGGCGCAGGTCGTACTTCTGGGCAAACAGCACGACGACCCACGGCGCATCGGTGATGTGGGATTTCTCGAAATCTGTGCCGAGGGGGGCCAGATCGTCCAGCCATTCCTGGGGCGCCAGTTCCTCGTAGAAGCGCTTCTCTTGGGCCTCGCAGGCGTCGCGGATTTGGGCCTTGAGCTCTGGGTCCGCAATGGCGACGAACGTCCAGGGCTGCTTGTGGGCGCCGCTGGGGGCGGTTCCGGCGGCCATGAGGATCTCCTCGATGACCTCCTTCGGGACGGGGCGCGTGTCGAATTGCCGGACGCTGCGGCGCCCGTCGAGGTGCTGGCGGAAGCGCCGGACAGCGGCCAAGCTTGCGGCGTCTGTGACGGGCTCCTGGATGTAGGGGGTGAAGGCCACGTCCGGCGATGACGGCCCCTGGTTATGGGTGTGGTGCTGGCGCCGCCGTTGCAGCAATTGCGCTGCGCGGCTTTGCGCAGGCTTCCCGCGAATCAGGTCGCCGCTTG
>JBFKLD010000131.1:0-4497 GCA_041630755.1 Thermoplasmatota archaeon | reverse complement strand
GGCAGTTCCCGGTCGAGCTCTTGAACCCACTCGACCAACCGTTGGCCCGATTTCCCTCACGGTATAGAACGTTTCGTCGACACGCCACACGCATGGCCCCTGATATTGCTCAGATGTGGGCAACGCACGGACGCGGCGGCCAGCCATGCCCAGCACCGCAGGCAATTCTATGGAACCTCAGACAGTGAATTCCGCGACGTAGTTGCCGTTGGCCGCATCCATCTGCCAGCCCTGCACACGCTCGTCGCCGTACACGACAAAGCTCACCGCATTGGGCGCCACCGACTCCACGAACGGGTAGCTGATCGACGCCGTGATGGTGGTGTCCGGGCTTGCCTTGTGCAGCTCAATCCCGTAGTCGATGATGCGCTCCGTGAAGCGCACAAAGTCCGGCAAGAACTGGTTGAAGCGGCCCGGGTTGCAGTCTTCCGACGAGTCCGCCAGTGCACGCTCCAGGGTGTCCGCGTTGACGCAGAGCACGCCCGTGGTGTCAAACGCGCCCGCCTGGACGCTCTTCTCGAACGACACGTCGGGCTCACTGCCGTAGTAGTGGTACTGGACGCTCAAGGCCGTCGACCAGCCTTCGGTCTCTCCGCTTTCCGGGATGTTGCGAAGCGTCAGGTAGTCCGGCCGCAAGATGCCAAACGCGCTCAGGGCACGACCCGCCTGGTACGGTCCATCAATGGGACTGACATCCACCGGCACCCAAGGCTCCTGGTCGCCGACGCTGCCGCCGTAGAATTCGACCCACGCATGGAAGCCGTTGACGTCGCCCGCCAAGTAGCCGCTCACCACGCGCGCCGGCACACCCGCTGCGCGCAGCATGCTCACATACAGCGCCGCCAAGTCGCGGCAGACGCCGCCGCCGCGATCCACCGTCTCGTCGGGCTTCAGCAAGTCCGTTTCCGACAAGCGGGCATCGTCGTATTCGAGATTGTCATACAGCCACTGGTACAGCTTGAACGCGACTTCGGCGCTGCTGACCTCGGAGCCATCCAGCACATCCTCCACGATGCCCACGACGGTCGGATCCTCCGGCGCGATGTGGTAGCCGCTGCCCAAGTACGCCCCGCCCAGGCTGGAAGACGCCTGGCTCGGACTGAGATAGACGCTGAAGTCGCTCATGTCCCAGACCTGGACCTCGTTGGTGTAGCGCGCCAAGATGCCGAACGTGTACTGCCCTTGCTCTGGCAGAGCCGCCGCACCTCCGACGCGGACCTGGACCGTCTTGTTGGCCCAGTTGCCTGCTTGGTCGCCAAAGGCCACAAGGAATCCATAGACCCCGTCGCCCGTGAGGCCCGTCACCGTGTGCGGCAAGCTGGTGGCCAATTGCGCCCCCGTCTGCATGTCGATGACGCGCACCGTGGCCCCCTCTTCAACCGTGGCCGATTTCCCGATCGTGTACGCACCATCCACGGCATCGCCGATGGATTCCAAGCCGTCCACCTTGGGCGGATTGGCATCCACCAAGACCGGCTCCAAGGTTTCCCACGGGTGGTCAGCAACCGTGTACTGGATGCGCCAGCGGCCATCCGGCAAGATCAGCGCCACGGGCGCATTGGCATTGCCGATGCCCGATTCCGTTTCCACGATGCCTGTGTCGAGCTCCGTGGCCGTGATGGTGACCGGGTAGGATTCCTCGGTCTGCACCACGACTTGGAACCGGTTGTGCTTCATGTACGCGCCCGGCGTCACGTCGCTTCGGGCAACCGGGATGTCCGGACGGGTGGCTTGGTTGACCAGATCTTCGACTTGGGCACATCCAGCAAATGCTGGCAGGACCAACAAGGCCACAATGAGGGCACGCACGCATCTGTCGTGGACTTCGCGCTTAATGACGTTTCGCTGCGGGGTCAGCGCGTTCCAGGAGGAACACCACGCCAGCTCCGAGGAGAGCCACGGCAAGCGCGCCGACCAGGCCAACGCCGAACTCCGGAAGAACCGGCTGGCCGGCAGCAAACGCATCCTCCGAGCGATACGGCCACACACGCCCAACGGAACCGATCATGAGACCCGTCAGCGCAGCAAGCGTCGGGTTGCGGTAGGCCAGCAGCAGCCGATGCAGCACCCTCGCCGTTGTCAACAAGCCGACGACCGCGCCGACACCAAAGAGCAAAATCACGACCAAGTCGAACGTGGAAACCGCCTGCACCACCGGTTCGTACAGCCCCATGAGAAGCAGAAGGAAGCTGCCGCTCACGCCCGGCAGCAGCATCGCCGCCACCGCGATCGCGCCCGCGATGGGCAAGAACCAGAGCGCCTCTGGAGCCTGGACCGGACGGGCGACCGTCAAGACCATCGCCGCCGCAACAGCCACGACAAACGCCACCGCCTCCGGCCAGCTTCTTCGCGTCATCAAGCGCCACGGGACGCGGCTGCTGGCAACGATCAAGCCAAAGAAGAACGCGGCCAGCAAGACTGGCTGCGACTCCATGAGACGCACCAGCACCTGCGACCCGACAAGGATGCCCACCGCGATGCCGACAAGCAGGTAGGCAAGAAACGAGAAATCCCGCGCGCGCCACTCGGCCGCAATCTTGGCACGGCCCTGCGCGCTGGCCACGCCAGGCACCAAGCGCAGCAGACCGAACTGGATGTTGTGCAGGACGTCGACGAGGCGCGGATGGATGCCCAATGCCAAGGCGATGGTGCCTCCACTCACACCCGGCACCACATCCGCCAATCCCATGCCCACGCCGCGCGCGGCATCCTTGGGCGAAGCCGGCGGATGCTCGAACAGGTCAGGCATCCGCGACGATCTCCGGAACCAGATGCTCCACTTGGTCCCGCTTCTCTTGATGGTCCTTGAGGAACGTCAGAAGAAGTTCTGCCGCCTCCTTCTTGCAGCCGCCGCACAACCGGTCACCGCCCGCGCATTCGTCGTGCACAGTCTGCAAGTGATTGTCGTTCTCGGCCAGATGGTACAGGTACAGTTCGTACACCGGGCACTTGTCCGGTTCGCCGCCCTCTTCGCGCTGCTGCTCGGCACTCTGCTTGCCGCCCGTGACGCTGCGCATCAGTTTCTTCTTCGCAACGGCCGGATCGTCCGTCAGGAACACGCTGCTTTCGGGCGTGCTGCTGCTCATCTTGTCGCCCGTCAGGCCTGTCATGAAGCGGTGGAACGTCGCGCTGGGGCGTACGAAGGAAAGCTCGCCCTTCTTCGCTTCCGCGCGGCTGAGTGCAAGATCGAGGTCGCGCACTTCGTGTTCGGTCAGCAAGCGCGACAGGCGCAGGCGCCCGTAGCTGTCTTTGCGCTGGCGACCCGTGCGGGTGCCGATGCCAAGATCATCCAGCACATGCTCCGCGATGTCGAGCCAGCGGCTGGCGCTGTCCTGGCCCTTCACGACAATGGCATGGACCGGGTCCTTGCCATCCTCGTCGACGAGGATGTTGTAGCGCCTCCACGACTGCGCGATGTCGCGGGTCAAGCGGATGTGCGGATCTTGGTCCACGCCAACGGGCACGAGCACCGGCCGCGGGCCGCGTTCGTCCATCTGCGGGTGAAGGATGTCCGCTGCTTGGATGATCGGGGCGTTGATGTGGGCGATGGTCGTCTGCCCGCCAAAGCCATACATGGCCTGCATCTGGCTCAAGTTCAGCTTCGTCGCGAACCGGTCCGCCAAGTCCTTGACCGTGTGACGGCGCGTCTGGTAGTACACCTCCGCCGTGTCCGGCGTCAAGCCAAGGGCGAGGTAATTGAGGATGTACTGGTCGCGGGCCAATTCGTCCGCTTGCTGGAGGCTCAAGCCGCGGGCCGCCACGGCCTCGAAGTCTGCCACGGCCACGTGGATGTCGGCGCCTGCGCGCTGGTGCGCGATGACTTGCTCGATGACCATCTTGTGCCCGAGATGCATCAGGCCCGACGGCATGAGACCCGTCATCACAGCCCAGGGGTCGTGGCCTCGGACGGCGTCGCTGATGCGTGCAAAGTCCCGCTGTCCAAAGACGACGCCGCGGCGAAAGAGGTCGTGGGGCTCGTCGAAGACACCCCACTGCTCGGCCCCGAAGGCACCGATGCCGAACTCTTCTCGGAGGCGACCGTAGTCCTGGTACTGGGAGCGTCCCCAGGGGTCAATCTGCACGAGGCATCCGAGGTGTCCCTCATTGAAGGGCGCTTCGGCCAGAGCGCGATCACCGCACCCCCCGCGCCGATGGTCACCGGAAACGCCCACGAGGGCACCTTGGCGGCTCCCGCGGGAGCCGCCACGGCCTCCGGGGTGTGGCGCGCATGCCATGCCGGCACATACGTGGCGCCAGGAGCAGCGGGCTCGAGGCGCGCCAAGGCTTCCCATGACCCTTCGTGGTCCGTGACGGCGTGCCGCCCACGGTGGAGGCGTCGAGCGAGCAGGTGCTGGTCACCTGGCGTTCGGGCGGGCACAACGGCGGCTGCTTGAAATTCGGCCCGGACGGCATGTTGTACATTTCCACCGGCGATGCCGGGCCCGCCTTCCCACCCGACCCGCTCGGCACCGGCCAGGACCTTTCCAACTTGATGGC
>JBFKLD010000130.1:0-4511 GCA_041630755.1 Thermoplasmatota archaeon | reverse complement strand
CGCCACGACGACGGCGGCGGCCAACCAGACGGTTCCCCAAAACAGGCGCATGGGTGCGGCGAGGAGGGGGGCCATTTGGCCGTTGCGGCAGGCCCGTTGACGTGTCATTCAAACGGTCTATCCACAAGGGCTTGAAACGAACGACCGGCCAGCGATGGGACCTGCCGGATTTGAACCGACGACCGACGGGTTATGAGCCCGATGCTCCACCAGACTAAGCTAAGGTCCCGCGGGGAGCTGGTGGCAAAAGAGAGAGTGGAAGAGGGAATGCGTCAGCTTAGCTGTCGAATTCGGTGTAGCCGCACTTGCCGCACGCTTGGCGGCCGTTGTGCTGGGCCATGTAGGCGCCGGGGCACTTGGGGCACTCCTTGTGGGTGCGCACGAGCTTGCCGTCTTCGACCTTGTACATGTCCTTGGCAGCCATTTAGGATTCCTCCTTCTTCTCTTGCCAGAGGTTGTTGCGCTTCTGGAGCCACTCGGGCTCAGCAGCGCGGGCCGTCGCGGCGTCCTTGTAGGCGCGGGCGACGCCGCGGGTGGCGCTCATGCCGGTCGCGGATTCCATGTTGTCGATGACGACGTTCTCGGTCTTGGTGCCGATCTCGGAGGCCACCAGTTGGCGCACCTGGGTGCGGGCGGGGGTGGCTTCCCCGTCGTGCTTGAGCATGAACGTGATGTCCTTGCGGCCGTACAGGGCGTTGTCTTTCTGCGAAGTGATTTCGATGTCCATGATGACTCCTTGGCCAGTTTCCGGGCCGCATCGTGTCCAGGGGACAAGCCGCTCCGAGCTTTCCTTCCTCTTAAGCGCTGTGGCTAGTGGAGCCAGGCGGGGGTGCGGGCTTTCCACCAGGGGCCGAGGCCCCAGCGGTCGCCCGCATCGTAGGCCCAGAGGATGGCCAGCAGGACCGGGTAGATCAGGTGGTCGTCGAGGAAGGGGTTGTGCGCGGGCGGCAGCGCGGCCAGCCACATGAGCACCAGCATCAGGGAGCCGCTGGCGCAGGCGATGCGCATGCCGATCCCGAGCGCCAGCGCGAGGCCGATGCCCAGGAGGCCGACCATGAACAATAGGTCCACGAACAGGTTGCCGGCCATCGGTTGGAAGATGCCGGCAAAGGGGCCTGTGGTGCCAAATTGCAGGAACCCGAACGTGGGCGAGCCGCCGCGAATCCACGCGTTTTCTGCAGTGGTTGCAAAGCCCAGCCCCAGCAGCTTGTCGAAGAACGGCCACAGGAAGATCCACGCCATCGCGAGGCGGCCGACGGCCAGCAACTGGCGTCTGTCCATGAGTTGGATGCTGCGTGCCGGCCTTAGGACGCGGTGGTGGCGGCAAGGGCCCAGGCGCCAACATTATCTGCCAAGAGAATCAAAGGGGATGTGCATGCAAGACATGTCCGACGAAGAGATGCAGGAGATGATCAAGGACACGCGCTTTGCGCACCTGGGTCTTGCATCTGGAGATTTCAGCTACGTCCTGCCGATCTTCTACGGGTACGATGGGGACGATTTCTACTTCCACAGCCACCCCGGCCAGAAGGATGACTTCATCCATGAGACCAAGGAGGCATGCCTCGTCATTGCGGGCGTGGTCGGCCCCGATGACTGGAAGAGCGTCCAAGTGTTCGGTCCGGTGGAGAAGTGCAGCGTCAGTGACGACTTGCGCAACGCCGAAGCGGCCATGATGGACGTGCCGCTGCCGCCGGAATTTGGCTTCATGAAGAGTGGCAACCCTGCCCGCAGCGGGGAGCACATGTACTTCTGGAAGCTGAGTCCCGTGCGCATGAGCGGCAAGAAGAGCGCGCGCGTCACGAAGTAGGCGCATCCGGCCGAGATGGCCCGTGTCTGGCCACTCAGGTGCGTGGCATCTGGGCCACCAGGGCCCGGACGGTGTCCTTGAACGCTTTCGTGATGGTGACCACGACCATGCCTTGCCCAGGCATTCCGTAGAGCACGGTGGCTCCGAGGGGGGCCTCCAGGAAGGCCGGGATGCCAAGCAGGTCCTCTTCGCCGTCCACGACGATGCGCGTGGTGCCGGGCGTGCTCCAGCCGTGCTTGACGGCGGCCCAGGCTTCGTCCGTGATCGCGGCGGCGGGGTTGGTGACGCGGATCTCTTCATCGCCCCAGCTTCCCAGCTCGGCGCGGTAGGCGGGGTCGTCGTCGCCGCGCTGGGTCTTGTAGTCGCACACAAAGAGCGCAGGCTGGATGCCGAGGCGCTTGAGGGTCAAGCTGACCACGTCACCGACGGCCGCAATGGGGCCCGTGAGGGTCGGCAGGCTCGCATCGGTGTGGATGGGCCCGTAGGGCTTGGCCAGTTGGTGGCGCAGGTGTTCGGGCAGCGTGTGCCCGCCCACCTTACTTCGCCTTCCAGGTGTCGCCGTCTTGGACGAAGTGGCCCCGCACGGCGCGCCAGGCGGCCTTGAGGGCGTGGGCTTCCTGGGCACGCCAGGCGAAGTCCTTGTTGTATGCGTCCACCCAGAGGCGCTGGGCCTCTTCGGGGAGGGCCTTCGTGCCCTTGTCTGCCTTCGAAATCTCTTCCAGGCGGACCGTCATGCTACCTGACCTTGAGTGCGTAGTTGCCCGGCTTGGTGATGTTCATCGCCTCAGCCAGGGCGCTGCTTTCGGGCTCCATGATGGACAGCAGGCCGGACCAGTTCTTGCTGGTCGGTCCGCCGCACAGGGGGCAGATGGCTTCCTCAGACAGGTAGTGGTCGTTCTTGCAGGCGCGCATGGTCAGGCAGCCGCTTGTTCGCGGGCTTTGCGGCGGTCTTCGTCAATCCATTCGAACTTGCCGAGGCCGGGTTGGCGCATCGTGAGGCCGATCTTGGACTCGCGGGGGCTCAGTTCGTTGAGGCTGGCGGTGACGACGCGGGCGCGCACATTGTCGCCCACGTCGAGGAAGCGGTTGGATTCCTTGCCCATCAGGCGCTCGTTGTGCACGTCGGCGGTCATGAAGTCGTTCATGACTTGGCTCATGTGCACGAGGGCGTCGAGGGGGCCGATGTGCACGAAGGCACCGAATTCGACCACTTCGGCCACGATGCCGTCAACGACTTCTTGGCCGTCTGGCTTGAAGGCAAGGGCGTCGAAGGTGACCTTCTGGTACACGGCACCGTCGCCGTGGATGACGGTTCCCTCTCCGTCGGGCTGGACGTTCGTCGTAAGGACGGTGATGCCGTGATTCTTGGTAAGGCGACCCTCGAAGGATTCCTGGACAAGAAGCGCGATGGTCTTGTCAAGGTCGTCCGTCATGCGGTCCGGAGGGATCCGGACGGTGTCGCTCATCTGGATGATGCGGTACATGCCCCGTTTCCTGGCGACGGTCCCTTTCTCTTAACCGTTGCGTCGCGGGAAGGGTTGCGGCGCCTGCTGCGGCCGCGCAATCAGAACGAGTGGAAAGAAGGGGAGAGGGGGGAACGCATCAGTGGGCGTGGCCGCCGGGGCCGTAGCCGCACGCGCGCTCTTCGAGCGCTTCGGCCTCGTTGTCGTCGTAGTCCACGAAGATGTCCACGTCGACCTTGGCGTCGAGGGTTTGGCTGCCGCTCAGGGTGACGCTGTAGGTGCCGCCCTTGGAGAGCTCGACGTGGGGCGTGGCCTTGACGTCGCGCTGCCAGATCCACTGGCCGTAGGGGCTTGCGTCACTGAGGCTCACTTCGTAGACGACCGCGCCGTCGGGGTCCACGACCGTGACCTTGGCGGAGCCGGCTGGGTTGCCGATGCCGCTGCTGGCGGACTGGAGCGTGGCGCTGAAGCTCATGGTCTTCGTGGCGCACGGCATCTCCTCATCCACGGTCCATTCCCAGGTCTGGTCGTTGGAACCGGTGCCCAGCTCAAGGCGCGCGCCGGCCGTCCAGTCGTCGGGGAAGTCCACGGGGGGCTGGTAGGGCTTGCCGCCAACCAGCTCGGCCGCAAAGGGCCGGAGGTTGTCTTCGTAGCCGGGGTACACGATGACGCTGAAGCCGCCACCTGGTGCCATGCCGTCGTTCGAGACGTGGTCTTCCACGTGCGTGTGGAACACCCAGAGGCCCTCCGTGTCGCGGCCTTCGATGACCACGTCGTAGCGCTCGGCGGGGCCGATCGTCAGCGAGTCCACCCAGAAGCGGGCGGCCGGGTTGAGCGGGTTGCCATCGCGGTGGGTCACGTGCATGTCGTGGCCGTGCGTGTGGATGGTCTCGAAGGTCTCTCCGGCGTTGAGCATGCGCAGGCGGATGCGTTCGCCGGGCTCGATGGTGATGACGCTGCCCGTGCTTCGCGTCACGCCGTTGGGCAGCTCGATGTCTTCTCCGAAATACGCCATCGTGTGCGGCAGGGACTGCCCGTTGAGCAGCCACGTATCCGGTGTCACGTCCACGGCGGGGTTCTGGCAGCCGGGGTTGCCGCTCGTGCCGCCGCAGGCGTCGCCGTGGTCGTCGTGCGGGTTGGTGTCTCCCGGGACGGTCTCCACGAGCTTGCGGTTGAGGGTGCTGTAGACCAGCACGTACTCCTTGTCGATGTCTTCGGGCTCGTACTCCGTGTTCTGG
>JBFKLD010000129.1:0-4559 GCA_041630755.1 Thermoplasmatota archaeon | reverse complement strand
ATCAGCCCAAGGACGACGAGGAGGGCCGCAAAACCCGCAAGACCGCCAAGGACCGCGCTTGTGCGCTGGGGGGCCGGGCGCGCGGAGGTTTCCTGAAGGGGCGCAGGACGCGGTTCAGCCGTGGGCTTGTCTTTGGCGCTTGCGCCGACAGCCACGAAGACGATGCCGACCACCAGAAACAGAAGACCCCCGACGACTCCCGCAACCCCCGCCGATGCCATCGCCTGGTTGGCCGTGGTGCGGTCCCGGTTCTCGCCGACACCCATGGGCCCTTGCTCCTCTTCGTGCTGGGCTTGATCGGCGGCGGCAAACGCAAACGATGCCAATCCCCCCACGACAAGCAGAATCCCGAAGACCAAGCAGATGGCCCCGAACACCTTCGACCCTGTACCGGCCATGCCCATGCGACAGGAGCAAGGGCACATGACGGTTGTGGCACACGGGTTGGCGCCGGAGCCAGGCTTAATGATGCAAAAGGATTGGACGCGCCGTGGACAAGACGGTCGGGCGCATCCGCGTCCTGGGCACCATCCAAGGGTTCGAACCAGACGCCGCCCGCGTGGCAGCTGCCCTCGAAGGCGCAGCCCTCATCGGGTTGGGCATCCCTCCGGAAGACCTGGCAGGCCTGGACACGCTGGCCGAGCAGCCGTCCGTGGAGCTTCCAGACCTGGACCCCCAGACGCAACGGCTCTTCGAGCACTTGGAGCGCTTCGGTGCATGCCGCATCCCGAGCCCCGACCTCGAGACTGCCCACACCCACGCGCGCAGCCGGGACATCCCGCTCGTGGCCCTCGACATGGATGACGATGCGCACAGCAGCCTGTACATCAAGCTCGTGGGCTTCCGCCACGCCGTCAAGTCCGGCCGCCTCCTGAAGAAGGTCCTGAAGCTGCCGTTTCCCCAGGACGACCCGCACGAGCTTGCCATCGCGTGGGACGCATTCCAGGTCAAGCCCAAGCCCCTGCGCGCTGTGGAGGCGGCGCGGGAAGCCTTCATGGCCAAGCGCATCCAGGAGGAGGCAGCCGAGGTGGACGGCCCCGTGGTGGCCATTGTGCCGGTGGCGCGGTTTGCCGGCGTGGTTTCGGCGCTGGACCCGGCGCCTTCTTGAGTGCACCCGAGGTGGCGGCGCCGATGAAGGACGTCTGGGTGGAGAAATACCGCCCCCGCACCCTCGCGGATGTGGTGGGTCAAGAAGAAGCCGTGGAGCGCCTGCGGGCATACGTCACCAACGGCAGCATCCCCCACCTGATGTTCGCGGGACCCCCCGGGACCGGCAAGACGACCAGCGCCATCGCGATGGCGCGGGACTTGTACGGCGACGATTGGAAGGGACGCTTCCTCGAGCTCAACGCGTCCGACGAGCGCGGCATCGGCGTCGTGCGCGGCAAGATCAAGGAATTTGCCCGCGTCGGAACCGCCGAGCACGGCGGCTTCAAGATCGTCTTCCTCGACGAGGCCGACGCGCTCACCCACGACGCCCAATCGGCGCTGCGCCGCACGATGGAGAAGTACACGGCCACGACGCGGTTCGTCCTCAGCTGCAACTACAGCTCCAAGATCATCGACCCCATCCAGAGCCGCTGCGCCGTGTTCCGGTTCCGGCCCCTCACCGTCGACCAAGTGAAGGGCTACGTCCGGAAGATCGCCCAGGCCGAGAAGGTCGAGATCACGCCGGACGGGGTCGATGCGCTTCTGTTTGTCGCCAAAGGCGACTTGCGCAAGACGGTCAACACGCTCCAAGTAGCCGCGGCCCTCGGCGGAAAGATTGACGCGGACGCCATCTACAAGACCACCAGCACGGCACGCCCCGACGAGGTCAAGCGCCTCATCGAGACCGCCCTGGATGGGGACTTCATGGGTGCGCGCAACATCCTCGACGGCCTGCTGATCGAATATGGCCTGAGCGGCGAAGACGTCATCCGGCAGATCCACCGCAGCGTCTTCGACTTGACCATCCCCGACCGGGACAAGGTGACCCTTGTTGACAAGGTGGGCGAGATCGAGTTCCGCATGGTGGAGGGCGCCAACGAGCGCATCCAGATTGAAGCCCTGCTGGCCCACTTTGTGCTGGCCGGCGAATCCTGAGGGCACTCTTCCCCCCTGCCCCGGCCCGCGCACTAAAATAGCGCTCGCAGCCACTTTCTGGTATGGTCAGGGCCACGGCGGTCCTCGTATTGGCCGCCATCATCCTGGCATCCATGCCCGTGGCGGGCCAGGTTGCCGTGCTCCAAGGGACCGCCTCGGCGGACCCCTCGACTCTGGCGCCCGGCACCACGGGACGCATCGAACTCACCCTCACGAACGTCGGCAACGCATCCATCACGCGCATGGAAGCGCGCATCCAATCCGCCGACCCCGGAATCCTTGCATCCGGCAGCACCGACCTAGGCGGACTCACAGCCAAAGGCGCCATGACGGTCTCGCCGTTTGCCTTCGAGGTCCCCAGCGACACCAAGCCCGGGACCTACACAATCCGGGTAGCAGTGACATACATCTACACCACGGGCACGGGCACGGGCGCCAACTCGCTCACCCTCTCCGCGCCCGTGCGCGTCGCGTCCCCCGCGACCCTTCTTGTGTCGGGAGTCGAACCAAGCCAGCTTTCCCACGGCAGCCAACAAGCAACGTTCACCCTCACAAACCAAGGTGCCGGCACGTTCACCAACATCCTGGGCACCTGGACCAGCGAAGCAGACGCCATCCTCGCGCATGGATCGAGCAGCAGCTTCTTCGTGGCCGCCATCGGCGCCGGCAACGCCACCAAGATCCCCCTCCAAGTGGCCGTGCGACCCGATGCCGCGCCAGGCTTCTACGCGCTGACGTTCCAGCTGCACTACCAGGACCCCGGCGGCGCCGTGCTGGCATCCACCAGCGTCGTGGGCGTCCAGGTGGCCAGCAGCGGGCTGCAAGTCGAAGTGTCCATCCAGGACGCTGGACGCAACTCCATCACGCTGGCCGCCACGAACGTGGGCCCCGCCACCGTCACGGGGGTCCAGATCCACGTCGTTGCGCGAAGCGGCGCCAGCGTCCAAGGGCGCGACACTGCCGTGCTTGGAAACCTGGAGCGCGGCCAATTCTTGACCGCCGAGTTTGACATTGCCAGCCAAGACGTGGACCATGTCGTGGTGGCCTACACCGATGGCGGCGTGCGCGTGCGCACCACGCAAGCCCTGCGCGGCGTCGCGGCAAGCGGCATGGGCGACATCATCGTCAGCATCCAGGCGTTGGACAGCGACACCCTGACACTCGCCATCACCAACACGGGTTTGACTCCCGTCACGGGCGTGCAAGCGACCCTGATCCCACGCGCCGGCCTGCGCATCCGCGACGCCGACACGCTTGCCCTGGGCCCCCTGGAACCAGGAGCCTTTGGCACCCTTGAATTCGAAGTCTCCCGGCTGGACGGCGACATGGCCGCAGACGTGGTGGTGGCCTACACCGATGACGCAGGGGCCCGCAAGGCGACGACGCAGGCCATCAGCCGGGAAGGAGCCTCCGGGTCTGCCGTGCCTGGGGCGGCCGGTTTGCTGGCCGCCGTCCTGGTTGGAGGCGGGGCGTTCTTGCTGTGGCGAAGGCGCAAAGCACAAGCGGCAGAGGAAGCCCAGAGCGCGGAAGAAGAGTGGGAGCGTCTTGAAGAGCCGGGATGGGAGCGCCCCGAATGAGCTACGCCATCGAAACCCGGCGCCTGACGCGCGACTTTGGAGGCCGCGGCCTGTTCGACCTGGATTTGAAGGTCGAGCGCGGGCGGGTGCACGGGTTTCTGGGTCCCAACGGTGCCGGCAAGACGACCGCGCTCCGGTTGCTGCTCGGATTCCTGAAGCCTGACCGAGGCGCAAGCCGTGTCATGGGGCACGACCCCGTCACCGAGGAGCACTTGGTGCGCCGCCTGGTGGGGTACGTGCCGGGAGAACTGGCACTGCCCGAGATGCTCACCGGTTGGGAATACCTCGAGCAAAGCGCAGCCATCCGCGGCCGTGTGGACCGGCGCTGGCGAAACCAGCTGGTGCACCGCCTGAACGCCGAGCCAGGGCGCAAGATCGGCAAGCTGTCCAAGGGCAACAAGCAGAAGATCGCCCTCATCGACGCCTTGCAGCATCGCCCGCCCCTTCTGGTTCTGGATGAGCCGACGGATGGCCTGGATCCGCTGCTGCGTGTGGAAGTGCGGCGCGCGCTGCGTGAACACACCCACATGGGCGGAACCGTGTTCCTGTCGAGCCATGTCGTCCATGAGATCCAGACGATGTGCGACGATGTCTCCATCGTCCTTGACGGACGGTTGCGCGCCCAAGCCAACATTGCAGACATGATCGCCGACGAGGGCCTCATGGTCGAAGCCACGCTGCCATCCCGTGACGCCATGCGCGACCTCGAAGAGCACGGCGCAACGGACTTTCTGACGCGCGACGGCGTGTACCGCTTCCGCGTGCGCAAGGACCCCCTTCCCGCGTTGGCAGCGCTGCACCAATTGGGCGGCCAGATCCGGATGCTGCGCCAAGGAGACTTGGAGGAGACATTCCTCCGCCTCTACCGGGGAGGCGCATGAGCCAGTGGCGCATCTT
>JBFKLD010000128.1:0-4563 GCA_041630755.1 Thermoplasmatota archaeon | reverse complement strand
TTGAGGCCGCTGCCAACCGCGTCGGGGTTGCTGTCTTGCGTGTGGAAGCGGATGTCCCAGAAGTGCTCGAATCCCAGCACGTCCCGGTACCAGTTCACCAGCGAGTGCAAGTCGCGCGTGTTGCTGGTGATGTGGTCCATGTGGGTGAACTGGTGCTGGTTCGATGCCTGCTCAAGGGCACCCACGTGGGCAGTCAACTGGCTGTCCACGGCTTCTTCGCTGGACTTCTCGACAAAGCCGTACTCCACGTCGCCAAGGGGGCTTGCGATGGTGAAGCTGCGGCGCTGGGCATCGCCGGTGGGCTCGTCAATGATGTTGGCGTTGCGCTGGTCGAGGACCTTGAACGCGTGGTCCAGAGATTCCACGAGGAAGTTCACGTGGCGCACGCCGTCCGGGTGGCTGCGCAGGAACTTGGCGGCGTGGCTGCCATCTTCAAGGGGCGCCGTGACTTGGACACGGGCACGGCCGGCTTGGAACACGAGCGTGTCTTCACCCGTGGCCGCTTGGGAGTCTTCGTTGCCGG
The DNA here is from genome assembly GCA_041630755.1 of Thermoplasmatota archaeon. GTDB lineage: Archaea > Thermoplasmatota > E2 > JACPAO01 > JAHFTW01 > JBFKLD01. The sequence continues at coordinate 4,040 of JBFKLD010000128.1, read as the reverse complement.
ACGCGACGAGCGCGTAGTCCATCTTGTCCTGGTAGAAGGCGCGGCTGCGCTCCAAGTCATGCACGACGAAGTCCACACTCTCAATGCGCTTGATGCCCAAGTTCTGGATGCCCATCAGGAAGAAGCGACGGGTTTCTCCACTTCAACGTTGGCCCGCGGGCGAATGAGCGGCTTTTAGACACCCGCCCCAATTTGGCATCCATGCGCGTCTTTTCGCTGCGCGGTGGCACATGGTCCATGAAGGACAACGCGACGGCCCAGGAGGCGCGCGCGCTCGTCGTGGATGATGAGATCACGTGGATCCGCGCCGGCGGAAAAGGCCTTGACACGTTGGACCGCTTGGCCAAAGAATTCCACCTCCACCCGCTGAGCATGGAGGACATCCGCAACAACCGCCAGCGACCCAAGGTCGAAGACTACGAGGACCACACCTTCGTGGTGCTGCGCGTCCCCGTCTACCGCAACGACGAGGTGGAATGGCGCCAAGCAGGCATCTTCATCGGCAGCGACTTCGTCATCACAGCAGGCCAAGAATACTTGCAAGAACTTGCGTCCGTCGAGCGCCATGTTCTCCAGAAAGGGCTGCCCAAGGACCGCAACACCGCTTGCTACCTGGCGTACTTGATCATCGACGCCATCGTGGATGCGTGGTTCCCGTTCATGGACGCCCTCGAAGAGACCATCGAGGAGCTCGAAGACATCGTCATTGACCGGGCCGACAAGAAGGAGCTGGCGCGCATCCGGGACATGAAGCACATCATCAGCCGCACGCGCAAAGTGTCTGCCCCGATGCGGGAAGCGCTGCTGTTTCTGGAACGGTCTGAGCACCCGAATGTTTCGCCAGCGACCCAGGTGTACCTCCGCGACGTGTCGGACCACATGGTGCGCCTCGCAGAGCGGCTTGAACACGTCAAGGAAGTCGCCCTCATCGCCCAAGAAACATGGAACAGCACGCTGGCCAACACCCAGAATGAGCAGATGCGGCGCCTCACCATTGTCGCGGCGCTGCTTCTTTTCCCAGGCCTCGTGGCTGGCTTGGGCGGCATGAACTTCGAAGCCGGATTCCCGTCGTGGGGTTACTGGCAAGTGACCGGCGGCATCATCGCATTCATCCTCCTCGGGTTTGGCATCTCCAAGTGGCGCGGCTGGATCTAGCAGGCACATTCAAGGCGATGGCGCAAGTGGCCACTTCGTGCCCCGGGAAAGCATCGCATCCAAGCGCGCCCGCGCCATCGAGGTGGCGGACCGTTTGGAAGAAAGCTACCCCGAGAGCACCTGCGCATTGTGGCACGAAACCCCGTACCAGCTCCTGGTGGCGACGGCGCTCTCGGCGCAGACGACGGACATCGCCGTGAACAAGGCCACGCCGGAGCTATTCGCCCAGTTCCCGGATCCAGCCGCGATGGCCGCCGCGCCCGAGGGCGCCATTGAGGAGATCATCAACGGCATCGGCTTGTGGCGCAACAAGGCGAAGAACATCCGCGCCCTGTCGACGCAGCTGGTTGAACGCTTTGGCGGCGACGTGCCGCGCACCGTCGACGAGCTGACGACGCTACCTGGCGTGGGCCGAAAGACCGCGACGGCGGTGCTCGGAACCGCGTTCGGCCTGGCGGCCGGCATCACGGTGGACACGCACATGTTGCGAATCAACCACCTGCTGCGCCTGAGCACGAAGACCGACCCAGAAAAGATGGCCAAGGAATTGGAGCGCTTGCTTCCGCCCGACGCGTGGAATGCGTACACGCACCGCATCATCGACCACGGGCGCCTGGTGTGCGTTGCGCGCCGGCCGCGCTGCGGTGTGTGCCCCATGGAAGACATCTGTCCAAGCGCAGGCAGTGAGCGTGCAGGGTACACGCCCAGCAATGACGCGAAGGAGCCGGCCAGCGCCAAGGGCTTGAGCTGGCGGAGCTTGGCGGTGGCGAAGGGGTCTTGAGCATCCGCCCGGATGGGGCGCCGATGCGGTGGCTGCTTGCAATGCTCCTCTTCCTTCCGACGGCCCACGCCTACGAAACGGGCTACAGCGTCCTCGCAGCAGACGGCCAATTCGACACGACCAACGGCGGCTCGCCGGCAGTGGATCCCATGGCCGACATCCTCCTCGTGGATGCGCGGGAGGTTGGGCCCGACGTCGTGGTGCGCTTCATCACACGCGGCAGCACGGCGGGCGACAACGGAGATGCCACTGGGCGCGGCTACGAAAGCAGCCTCACATTCACTTGGCAGGGGGCAACGAACCACACGGTCGCGCTGCACGTCGGCGCAACCACGACGGCCACGGTGGACGAGCAAGAGCTTGCCGTGGAGTGGCTTCGCAGCCACCCGTGGGATTGGCAAGTGCGCATCCCGAAGAGCACCCCCGTGGGGCAGATGCATGTCTTTGACACCTGGACCGACGTGGAGGCGCGCATCGTTGGCACCGGTTTGCCAAGCAACGCCGAGGACGTCGCCACGGGCGGCGGACTGGAGATCCGCGGCGGACTTGTGTTCCAGAACCCCGAAACCGAGCGGGGACCCCGCATGGCTGCCGGGCCGAGCGTCCAAGCCGAGCCATTCCTGGCGCACTTCTTGGTCACCCAGGACCAGGAAGGCTTCGAAGCGGGCATCTACGCCTGGGACGGTGAGCCCAAGCGCATGGCATCCATCGAGAGCCCCGACCGGCGCGCGCACGATGAAGTGCTCACGGTGACGCGAGGCGTTGGGTTGGCCCCAGACCGCGTGGGAGAGGGCGCCATCTGGAGCATCATTGACGTGGCCAATGGCACCACACAGCAGATCCACATCCCAAATCGCACCGGAGCGTCTCCGTCCGCCGGGGTGTCCATGGGTTCCTTTGTGGCGCTTCCCACGCAGGGAGACCGTGTCTCGGTTCTGCAGGACGGCCAAGTGATCCACGAGATTGCCCCTGGGCGCTACCCACACGTGGAGGGGGAACTGGTGGCGACGTGGAATCCGGAAACCGGCGTGATGAACGTCCAGCAACCCGCCGATGGCTGGCTGCCGTTCAAGGTGGCCGAGCTGACGGCAGGCCAGGGTCTTGAGGCTCGTCCGCCGTTTGCGATGGCCAGTCGCCCCGACGGGCTCGTTGCCATGGTCTATGCCGACACGTATGCGGTCCACCGCAATGGGGGCCTGGAAAAGGAGCAGATGCCAGTCTCTGCAACGGGCCACATGGATCTCGCGTTCGACGGATACGGCAACGCGTATGTCTTGGCGGGCTCGGGCACCGGCGCCCAGGTGAGCATCCGGTCGGTGTACGGGCATTGGTTCATGGGCCCCACCGTGCCTCTGCGCATGGCCGACCTGGATGTCACCCGCAACGGCACCCTGGTCGTGGTTGGCACGGAGCCCAACGGCGGCAGCGCGTTTGGCATGCTAACGTATCCAAGCGCCATCTACGATGGGTTTGCGCACCTGTTCGCCGGCGGCGATCTGGATGCGGCCGAGAACGGGACGCTCCGCATGCCTGCGCCGGATGAGCCGCCAGAGGCAGTCCAGGAATCCCCTGCCCCGCTGGTCGCAGCCGCGGTGCTGCTGGTGCTGGCCCGGCGGAGTCGATTGACGTGATGGCCACCCATGCGCCATCGGCATCCGACGTGAACATTGACTGGTAAAGCCGAACATTTCAAGTCTGGGGGGCGCTGGACGGGTCCATGGACCTGAAAGGAAAGCGCGCCCTCGTCTTCGGTGTGGCCAGCGACACGAGCATCGCATGGGCCATCGCCCAGGAGCTGGCCAGCCACGGCGTCAAAGTGACGATGGGCTACCAGAAACGCTTCCTCAGCCGCGTGATGAACCTCTTCAAGGACACCGAGTGGATCGAGGCGTGGCACGAATGCGACGTCACCAAGGAAGAATCGGTCCAGAAGTTCTTCGAGGAGGCCGAGGGCGAGTTCGACATGCTCGTGCACTGTATCGCCTTCGCACCCGCCGAGGCACTGGCCAACCCGATCGACCAGACCAAGGCCGACGACTTCGCCACCGCGCTCGACATCAGCGCCTACAGCCTCCTGCGCCTGACGCACCACGCCATGCCCCGC
>JBFKLD010000127.1:0-4592 GCA_041630755.1 Thermoplasmatota archaeon | reverse complement strand
GGTAGGGCTCGTCTTCAAGTCCAACGCTCCGCCGTTGATGCAGTAGCGCAAGCCCGTCGGCTCCGGCCCGTCATCGAACAAGTGCCCCAAGTGGGCGTTGCAGGCGCCGCAGCGCACCTCGGTGCGCACCATGCCGTGGCTCTCGTCCCGAAGCAGCGTCACGGCGTCCTTGGATGCGGGCTCCCAGTAGCTGGGCCAGCCCGAGCCGCTGGCGTACTTCGCCTCGCTCGAGAAGAGTGCCTGGCCACAGCACACGCAGTGGTACATGCCCGGCGACTTCTCTTCGTAGTAGGGGTGGCTGAAGGCGTATTCTGTGCCTCCTTCCTGGGTGATGTGCCATTGCTTGGCGCTCAGCCTCTTCTTGAGGGCGTCCTTGTCCATGCTTTGTGAACGGGCCTCATGGATTTGAAGGCGGCCACCTAGGCTAAGTGGGGGTTCCTCCTGCGCAAACCTGTGCTGATTGACAACCGCGACGCCAGCTTGAACGGCCCTGCCGTGTTTCGCGCAAGCGGCAGCCAGCTCTTCCACCACAAGGAAGACTGCGTCCGGTTGGTGCGCGGTCCGGGCAAGCGCGGCAACAAGGTCCGCACGCCCCGCAAGTTCAGCAAAGCCGAGGCGGAGGCGCTCCAATGGCGCGCCTGCCAGTTCTGCGCGCCTGAATAGCGAAGACTAAGGCCCCCGCGCTGGCTCGCTGAGCCATGGATGTGGCCCTGCTCATTGATGGTGACCAAGTTCCGTGCGCGGACGTGGACGCGGCCATGCGCCAAGCCAAGGGGACGCTCACGGAACGCATCTGCGTCCGCAACTGGAGATCCACCAAGGACCAGAAGGAGTGGCGCGCGTTTGCTGCCGAGCACAGCATCCGGCTCATCCAGCGCGACCCCGTGGCGACAGGAAAGAATGCGGCTGACATCGAGCTGGCCATCCTGGCCATGGACCTTCACCACGGCCTTGGCTACCGCAAATTCATGCTCATCACAGGAGACATGGATTTCACACCCCTTGTGGAGCGCCTGCGCCGGGCGGCATGCGAAGTGGAATGGGTCATGCCGGGCAAGGGAGGCAAGGCCGCGCGCGCGCAGCCCAAAGCGCCATCCAAGACCCAACGGGCCGCCTCCAAGTCACCCAAGCAGGCCAAGAAGGCCGTCAAGCGCAGCCAAGCAGTCAAGGGTGAAGGCAACGCCAAGGTGGCGCCAGACATCGATGGCTTCCAGCGCGCCGTGCGCAAAGCAATCACTGAGATGCGGAAGGAAGGAAACCATGAGCGAGGCTGGGTGAGTGTCAACCGCCTGGGCGGGAAGCTCACACAGCAAGGCACCCGCAAGGACGACTTTGGGTTCCCCAAGCGACGTTCCCTTCGGGAAGCTCTCGAGGATGCAGGCTTCCGCGTGGAGCAGACCGAAACTGGCGCGTACCGGGCGAACCTGACCAGCTGATCTATCCGACGACCTGCTCCCACTTCTTGAGGTGCAAGACGGAGCTGAGGGTCTTGCCGCGACGGATCTCCTCCCGCAGGCGGTCCTCCTTCTCCTTCACCTCCAGTGCCCGGTTGGCTACTTCGTGGGCATCTTCCTGCGGCACCACGACGACGCCCATGTCGTCTGCGATGACCCAGTCGCCATTGCGGACCACTTGCCCGCCGCACTTGATCTCGAGGCCGATCTGGCCGTGTCCCTTGGGCTCGCCCGCGTTGGGCACCACGTGGCGGCTCCACACGGGGAAGCCCATCTCACGGATGTCGTCAATGTCGCGCACGGCACCATCGGTGACGGTGGCGGCGATGCCCTTGAGCTTGCACGATTCGCTGGCCAATTCGCCCCACATGGCGGTCTGGCCGCCGCGCTGGTCGATGACGATGACGTCTCCTTCTTGCGCCACGTCAATGGCTTCCACGGTCTTCGCCCAGTCGCCATCGGCCGTGAAGACGGTCACGGCGCGGCCTGCAATCCGGGCGCCCGTCTGACGGGCTAGGATGCCTGCGTCCATGGCGCCCTTGCGGTGCATGGCGTCGCTGACGTTGCTGGTGCTGCATTGCAGGAATGCGTCGCGCAGCCCTTCGCCGCTGTAGCGCTTGAAGCGCTCGGTGGGGATGACGGACTTGTCGGTGATCGCTTGGACAAGCTTGCGGGCCTCGGCTTCAATGTCGTCGGCCTTCGTGAGCGCACCGCCCACGATGACGATCGTGGCGCCTGCGGCCACGGCAGGTCCGGCGGTCTCGGTGTTCAATCCCCCGGCGGCCATGACGGGGATGTTCACTGCGTCGCTGATCTCTTTGAGAATGTCGAGGGGGCTGGCTCCGACCATCTGGTCGTCGATGCCCATGTGGAGGCAGACGTAGTCGCAGCCGAGGCGCTCGGCGTCTTTTGCCCGCGCCACTTTGTCTTCGACGCTGATGAGGTCCATGTAGACGCGGGCGCCGTACTTGCGCGCGGCCTTGACGGCCTCCTCGAAGGTTTCGTCGCTGGCGGCGCCTAGGATTCCCACAACGTCGGCACCGGCCTTGGCCGCAATCTCGACTTCGAAGGCGCCGGTGTCCATCGTCTTCATGTCGGCGATGACGGTCAGGTCGGGAAACGCCTTCTTGAGGGCCCGCACGGCCTCCAGGCCTTCGGCCTTGATGAGCGGCGTGCCTGCTTCGATCCACGTCGCGCCTCCGGCGGCGGCCTCCTTTGCGTACTGGAGGGCGCGGTCGAGGTTCACCTCGTCGAGGGCGATCTGCAAGGCAGGCTGCATAGGAGGGCCCACGGGGCGTGGGCCTTCAAGGTTTCAGTGGCCTTGCGGCTGCGGTTTGCGCCACGCTCAGTGGTCGTGGGCGTGCTCTTCGGGGAAGATGAGGCCTTCCAATCCGAGCAGGCCCACCATCAATGCCAGGCCTACCATGAATGCCACGAGGATGACGATGGCGTCCTTGCCCTTCGAGTGGTGGTGCATCTCGGGCACCAAGTCGCTGGCCGCCACGTAGATGAATGCGCCGGCCACCAACGGGACGATGATGCTCGACGTGGCATGTTCCGTGATGTCGAACGCAAAGACACCGAGGGCTCCCAGCACGGCAAACAGGGCGCTGCCCAGGTTGAGGGCGAGCGCCTTCTTGGGGGCCATGCCGCTGCGCACCAAGACGGCGTAGTCGCCAAGCTCTTGGGGCACCTCGTGCAGCAGCACGGCGATGCTGGTGGCCACGCCCAGGCTCGTGTCGACGATGAATGCCGCCGCGAGGATGACGCCGTCAATGAGGTTGTGGAGGGCGTCCCCGACGAGGTTGAGCCAGCCAAAGGGCGCCACCGGTTCGTCGGCGGCAAATTCGTTGACCGGGTGGCCGTGCGGGGCATGGTCGTGGCCGGCAAGCTCCACGTGGCTGTGGCTGCGGCGCAAGATCACTTCCAGGAGGAACATGCCGACGAAGCCGCCCAGGGCCCAGCCGGCGACGCGGCTGCTGAAGACGCCTTCGCCGGCCTCTGGAAGCAAGTGCAAGAACGCATCGCCCATGAGCGTGCCCGCGGCAAGCGCGACGAGGGCCATCATGAAGCGGTGGTTCCGGACGAGGCCGAAGCTGATCGTGAGCGCTCCGCTGAGGCTGACAAGGCTCACAAGCGCGACGGCTCCCATGGTCCACAGGAATGCTTCCACGGGCCTGGCGACGCGCTTTGATTCATAACCCTTGGCTAGGAATTATGAACTTTGGGGGGTTCGGCTTCACAATGGCCGTGATCAGCGTCAGCCTCCCCGACGCACTCGTGAAGGACATGGACAAGGCGATCAACGCAGGCTATCCCGGCCGCAGCGCATTCGTGCGAGCGGCCGTGCGTGCGCACTTGGCCGCGCCGGACCCACAAGGGCACGTGCACGGAAGCATCACGGTCGCCTACCCGCACGGCCACGAAGTCAAGGTGAGCGAAGTGCGCCACGCCTTCCACGACGTGGTGCTGAGCCTGATGCACAGCCACTGCGACCCCGACACGTGCATGGACGCCCTTCTTGTGGGCGGGCCGGCGGCACGCGTGCAGGACTTGGTGCGCGCCTTCGAGCAGATGCGCGACGTGAAGCGCGTCCAACTGGTGCTGGTCTGATCTTCAGCTCAGCGTCTTCTTCGCGGCCTCGACGATGTGAGCGCTGCTGAGGCCGTACTTGTCCATGAGGGCCTGGCCGCTTCCGGACTCGCCAAACGTGTCCTGCACGCCGACACGGTGCACCGGCACAGGGTAGCGCTCGGCCAACGCTTCGAGCACGGCGGAGCCGAAACCGCCGTGGATGTTGTGCTCCTCGGCCGTCACCAGCTTGCCGCTGGCGCGCGCCGCCTTCTCCAGCGCATCGCCATCCATGGGCTTGATCGTCGGGAAGTGCAGGTGGCCCACGTCGTGGCCCTCCTTGCGAAGCTGCGCCACCGCGTCCACGGCGTAGCGCGTCATGCTGCCCGTCGAGCAGATCGTCAAGTCGGTGCCTTCCTCCAGCGTGAGGGCTTTGCCGACCTTGAACTCCTCATACCGCTCGAACAAGATCGGCTCGTCGCTGCGGCCGCAGCGCACGTAGCATGGGCCGTCTCGGCCCACAGCCGCCTTCAGGACCGGGTCCATCTCCGTCGCGTCCGCGGGCGC
>JBFKLD010000126.1:0-4628 GCA_041630755.1 Thermoplasmatota archaeon | reverse complement strand
GGTCCGGGTCCGCGAGCTTCGAGATGGTGCGCTACCTCACAGAGCGCCTTCCGGTCATGGTGACCCCCAAGTGGGTGCACAACGAGGTGCAGCCTGTGGCCATCCGCGATGTCCTGTCGTACTTGGTGGCCGCCCTCGAGGCGGGCCCGCAAGGCGTGGTGGACATCGGCGCAGACCGGTTGCCGTTTTCGGGCATGATGCAAGGATACGCCAAGGCGCGCGGCCTGCGCCGCACCATCATCCCGGTCCCCGTGCTCGCGCCCACGTTGGCTGGCCGATGGGTCCAGCTGGTCACGCCCATCCCCAACACGCTGGCCGTGCCGCTTCTGGCAGGAATCGTGCACCCAGTGGTCGCCGACACGACGAAGGCTGAGAAGCTGTTTCCGCACATCGCGCCGATCTCGTTCGAGCAAGCCGTCGGTCTCGCCATCGACCGCACGGATCTGGACGACGTGGAGACGCGCTGGTGCGGGGCCCACACATCCGATTACGAAGTGACCGACTGGCAGAACCTGGTCCAAGAAGAGCGCAGCATCCACGTCGCGGCACCGCCAGAGCGCGTGTTCGAGGAGGTGCTGCGCATCGGCGGCGACGATGGATATCCTGCCTGGCAGTGGGCGTGGCGCATCCGTGGCGCCGTGGACCGCATCGTGGGTGGGCCCGGGCTTCGGCGCGGCAAGCGCAGCCGCACGCCCCGGGTCGGGGATGCCATTGACTTCTGGCGGGTCGAGGAGCTGGTGCCGCACCAGCTTCTGCGCCTGCGAAGCGAGATGCGCATGCCTGGGCGAGCATGGCTGCAGTACGAAGTGGTTGCCGAAGATGGCGGGACCCGGCTGGTCCAGACAGCATTCTACGAACCACGCGGGCTTGGAGGCGTGGTCTACTGGAAGGCGCTCTACCCCGTGCATTGGTTCCTGTTTCGCGACATGGCGCGCGCACTCGGGCGGCGCGCATGAGGCCCCGCATCGGCGTCAGTGCTTGCCTGCTTGGTGAGGAAGTCCGCTGGAACAAGGGCCACAAGCGCCTGCGGACGCTGACCGATGAATTGGGTCCGTTCGTGGAGTGGGTGCCCATCTGCCCGGAGATGGAGATCGGCTTGGGCGTGCCGCGCCCCCGCATCCACCTCGAAAAGGGCCCAGACGGCACGGAGTTGGTCGGCAAGGATGGCGTGGACCATGCGCCTGCCATGGAGGATTGGTCGGACCAGTGGTTGGGTGCAGTGGGCGAGCTGCATGGCTTTGTCCTCAAGTCACGCAGTCCTTCCTGCGGCCCCATCGTCAACATCGTCGCAGGGGACAAGAGCGCGGGGCAACGGCCGGGGATCTTTGCCGCCAAGCTCCACGCGGCCATGCCGTTGGTGCCCTCCATTGATGACGGGCGCATCCGCGATCCGCACCTGCGGGAGCACTTTCTGGATCAAGTCATGGGCCGCTTTCGCTGGACGCTGCGCGAACCAGGGCACAAAGGTCTGCAGGCCTTCCAGGCCGCCAACAAGTACACCCTCTTGTCCCACAGCCCTGCCCACACGCGGCGCCTTGGCCGCATGGCCGCGGAGGATGACGCTGGCTACGAGGAGGCATACCACGAAGCCCTCGCGGTCCCCACGACGCGTGGCCGGCACGTGAACGTCATGCAACACCTGGCGGGGTTCATCCAATTGGATGCGCGCGGCAAGTCCGAGTTTGCACACACGCTGCAAGAATACGTGGATGGCCTCGTGCCGCTAGCCGTGCCCCTTGCGCTTCTTCGCTTCCTCTTGCGCACACATGAAGCTCCAGAGTGGGCGCTGCAGCAATCCTACCTCGCTCCGTACCCGGCCGAATGGAGATTGCGCAATGCGTGAGCGCGTCGTCGAGCACGGCACTATCCGCGAAGGGCAACATGTGGTGTACTGGTGCACGGCGCAGCGCCGCGCAGACCACAATCATGCACTGGCCTACGCCGCGGATGTGGCGCGTGCGCACGACGTGCCGCTTGTCGTGCTGGAGCCGTTGCGCTTGGACTACCCGCATGCAAGCAAGCGTCTGCACCGCTTCATCGTCGAAGGGATGGTGGACAATGCCAGCGCGTACGAGGATGCGCCTGTTCTCTACCACCCGTACGTCGAGGGCCGCGTGGGCGCGGGCAAAGGGTTGCTGGCCGCGTACGCCAAGGATGCCTGCCTCATCGTCGCCGACCATTTTCCGCATTTCTTCTTGCCACGCATGGTCGAGGCGGCCAAGGGCTTGGGGCCCCTGCACGTCGTTGATGGCAACGGCTTGACCCCGCTTGCATCGTGCGGCCCATTTGCGACGGCGGTGGCCTTCCGGCGCCACTTCCAGAAGAATTTCCGCTGGGATCCTCCGCGCGTGCGCCTGGACGGATTGCCGCGCCTCGGCCACCACCCGGCGATGGATGCGTGGGAGCCGCCCGCGCTGGACTCTCACGAACTTGCCTGGCTGGACGCGCTGCCGCTCGATGGGCCGGATGCGGTCGCGCTTCGGGGAGGCAGTGTGGCCGGTGGCCAGCGCCTCGACGACTTTGTTGCGCACCGGGACCGCTACCTCGAGCGCAACCAGCCCGACGCGCATGCCGAATCCGGTCTCAGCCCTTACTTGCACTTTGGACACGTGGGTGCTTACCACGCCGTCGAGGCCGTGCTGCGTGCCGAAAAATGGAACCCGGGCAAGGTCTCCGACGCGGCACGGGGGGCGCGCCAAGGCTGGTGGGGTGTCAGCGAAGCCGCCGAAGCATGGCTCGATCAGATCTGCATCTGGCGCGACTTGGGATTCATCGAGATGCATCACCGCCCGGAAGCCAGCACATTCACCGACTTGCCGGAGTGGGCGCAGGACACCCTCAACGCCCACCGAGGCGACCCGCGGCCGGGCTACTCATTCGACCAGCTCGAAGCCGCTGGCACCGACGACGAAGTGTGGAACGCCGCGCAGCGTCAATTGCTGCGGGAGGGCAACATCCACAACTACATGCGCATGCTTTGGGGGAAGAAGATCCTGCGCTGGGCCCCCGACCCAGAAACCGCGCTGGAATGGATGTTCACTCTCAATGACCGCTACGCATTGGATGGCCGCGACCCGAACAGCGTGTCCGGCATCCTGTGGTGCCTTGGCCGCTACGACCGCGGCTGGCCCGAGCGCGATGTGCTTGGCAAGGTGCGCATGATGACGAGCGGCTCCGCGCGCAAGAAGCTCTTGCTGGGCAGCTACTTGGAGCAATACGCAGCTTAGCTCAGCTGGCTGACGACCAGCTCGCGTGCCTTTTGCAAGCACGCCTCCAGCCCTGCCGGATTGGTGCCGCCGCCTTGGGCAAAGTCCGGCTTGCCTCCGCCGCGACCATCTACGAGCGGCGCGGCTTCGCCAAGCACCTTGCCCATGTGCAGATCGACATCCTTGCTGCGCGCAAAAAGAAGCCTCACCTTGTCGCCGTCAGCCGCGCCGAGGATGACAACCGCCTTGCCGTCGGCGAGCACATTCTCCGCAGTTTTCTGCAGCGCGCCCGCGGGGAGTCCTGCCTGGACAACGAGCTTGACGCCGCCAATTTCCTCTGCGTCGCTTGCGGCGGCCGCGGCCTTCAACTCGGCAAGCTGCTTCTGCACTTCTTCCAGGAGCTTGCGTTGCTCTTTCCACTCCTCAAAGAACCGCTTGCTGGCGTTGGGAACTTCGGCCGGCGCCACGTCCATGGCTTCTGCTGCTTCGCGAAGCTTTGCCTCGTCGCCTTGCCACCGGGCCACGGCGTGCGCGCCCGCACTGTACTCGAACCGTTCGACACCGTCTTGGATGCGTTCCGTGCGCCAGAGCTTGATGGGTCCGACTTGCTGCGTGGTCATGCAGTGGGTGCCTCCGCAGTATTCCACGTCGTAGTCCTCGGCCGCCGTGACGGGGCCTGTTGGGCAGGCGATCTCCTCCGGAATCGGCGCCGCACCGATGCGCACGACGCGCACATTCTCACCCTTCGGGATGCCTCCTTGCAGCAGCTGCATGCCCCATTTGGCCTCGGCCTTGTCGCGCGTCCACCATTCGCGGTGCACGGGCCGGCCCTGCATGACGATGCGGTTGGCCAATTCCTCGATCTGCGCAAGCTCCATGCGCGTCGGGCGACGGAAATGCGCCATGTCGACGCGGGCGCAGTCCGCGTACTTCTGCGTGCCCGCCTGCCAGCTGTGCGGACCGAGGACCCGGCGCACGGTCTGGTTCATGATGTGCGTCGCGGTGTGGCTGCGCGTGTGATCCATGCGCAGGTCCCAGTCCACGATGCCGTGCAGGTGCGCGCCGACGGGGGGCGGGCTGCCCGAGATCCAGTGAACGGCGTGGTCGCCGTCCTTGGTCGTGTCTTCGACGACAAAGAACTCCGAGTCGGCGTGGAGGCGGCCGCGGTCACCGGGTTGGCCGCCGGTGTCATGGAAGAAGCAGGTTTCGCTGAGGGTCACCGGGTACCGGGTCTGGTCGCCCACCTTCTTTCCCTCGCCGACCCATGTGACTTCGGCATCGAATTCTTTCTGCCACTGGCCCTCGTCTTCGTAGAAGATGCGCCGCGTGGCAGGCACGTCGGCGGGGACCAGAAGCTTCGGCTTGGCTTTCTTTTCGCTGCCGTGGCGCTCGGCCAGCAGCATGTCGAAGTCGTCGGGGACG
>JBFKLD010000125.1:0-4654 GCA_041630755.1 Thermoplasmatota archaeon | reverse complement strand
GCATCGTCATCGCCCCCAGCGGCGTGCGCGACTGCTTCTACCAGACCATCTGGGCCTTCAACATGGCCGAGAAGTACCAAGTCCCCGTCATCATCGCCACGGACCACAGCCTTGGCAACCGGACGGAGAACGTGCCCATCCCGCAGCTGGGCGACACCCCCATCATCAACCGCAAGCTTGCCTCCGAGGAAGACTTGCAGGACTACAAGCGCTACAAGTTCACCGACGACGGCGTCAGCCCGCAAGCCATCCCCGGCATGAAGGGCGGCATGCACGTCGCCGAAGGTCTCGAGCACAACGAGTACGGCAACCCCAACTACACCGGCTCCAACCACGAGGCCATGATGAAGAAGCGCATGGGCAAGATCGACGACGCCTGGAAGTACCCCCTGGCTGTCGAGCGCTTCGGCGACGAGAACCCCGACGTCCTGCTGGTCGCCTGGGGCAGCACCAAGGGCCCCGTGAAGGAAGCCTGCGTGCGCCTGCTCGAAGAGGGCAAGAAGGTCGGCTACGTCGTCCCCAAGATCCTCAACCCCCTTCCCAAGGAAGGCTTCCTGGACATCGTGAAGGATGCCGGCGAAGTCTTGGTGGTCGAGATGAACTACACCGGACAGCTGGAAGGCCTCATGCGCAAGGAAACCGAACGCCACTTCCACCGCCTCAACAAGGTGCACGGAAGCCCCATCACCTGGCTCGAAGTCGTCGAAGAGACCGAGCGCATCCTCAACAACACCGCCACGGCGGAGGTGAAGGCATGAGCGAACAGAAGCTCGTCGCCAAGGACTACAAGGGCAACTTGCCCCCCGTCTGGTGCCCCGGCTGCGGTGACTTTGGTGTCCTGAGCGCCATGCAGCGCGCCGTCGCTGAGCGCGCCATCCCCCACGAAGACCTCGTGTTCGTCAGCGGCATCGGCTGCAGCAGCCGGTTCCCCCACTTCATGAAGGCCTACGGGTTCCACTCCTGCCACGGCCGCGCCCTTCCGGTCGCCATGGGTGCCCACTTGGGCAACCAAGACCTCAAGGTCGTCGTCGTCGGCGGCGACGGTGACGGCATGGCCATCGGCGCAGGTCACTTCCTGCACGCGGCCCGCCGCAACCCGAACATGACGTACGTCATGATGGACAACGAGATCTACGGCCTGACCAAGGGTCAAGCCAGCCCCACTTCCGCGATGGGCCTCAAGTCCAAGTCCACCCCCTACGCCGGTGCCGAAAACAGCACCGACGCGCCCCTGAACCCGATGGCTCTGGCCATCGCCAGCGGTGCCACGTGGGTCGGCCGCGCCTACAGCGGCAAGATCAAGGAACTGGTGCAGCTCATCGGTGAAGCCCTCGACCACGATGGCTACGCCTACCTGCAAGTCATCAGCCCCTGCGTGACGTTCCACGACATCTACGAGCAAGCCAAGGCCGGACAAGCCTCTGTGCCCGAAGACCACGATGTCACGAACCGCTCGGCTGCCATGGCCTTGGCCATGGACAACCACTGGGCGACCGGTGTGTTCTACAAGTCCAGCCGCCCCACGTTCGGGGATGCCATGACGGCCACCATCAAGGGCGCCCAGGACAAGAAGGACAAGGGCCTGGCAGCCATCGCTGCCCAGATTCGCGGCGACTAAGCTCAGGCGCGTTCGCCGCTGCCCGACTCCCGCAAGTAGGCATTGAGCGCCGCCTGGTAGGCGTCGCGCTCAGCACCCAGCAAAGGCTCGACGTGCGCAGACAGCGCGCGCCCGGCGTCCATTGAGTCGTCGTCGAACCGGACGGCCAGTTCGCCAAGCCCTCCCGTGGCTTCGAGCCATGCCGCCACGTGCTGGGGCGCGACGCCTTGGTCGAGCGCGTGCCGTGCGGGCGCGATGGCATCGCCGGTCACGCGCCGGTGCCTCTCGGCATGGTCCAAGAATGCCCCGACGGGCCCCAGGCCGGTGAGGGTGGGGATGCCGGCCAGTGCCTCTTGGCGCAGGGCCTCTTCGTGCGCAAGCCGAAGCAGCTCCCGCGGCGGCACATTGTGGGATTGGATGAAGGCCGCCGGGTTGGAAATCAGGGCGCCCACGCCATCAATCATGGCCTCCTTGTGGGCCTCCAGCACGGCGGCGACCGTGGCGTGCTCTCCTTGGTGGCCCGTGCGCGTCATGGCCGCGATGGCCTCACGCTCCCAGGGCTCAGGCGACAATGCCTCAAGGAACGAGGCCTGGTCGGGGTGGACCGTCTCGCCGATCACGAACCGCGTTGCGTCGCCAGCGCGCCATGCGGCCAGGCTCTTGGCGATCAAGTCGCGCTCATCCATCACTTGCGCCCGGTAGGCGGCGATGTCTTCACGCTTGGGCTCGTGCAATGTTCCGTCGGGAAGCTGGACGGCCACACCCACGGGTTGCCGTTGGCGCGGCCCTGCGTAGAAGGCCGAGATGGTCAAGTGCGCGTGCTCGTCGGCTTTGGCAATGCGGACGGCGGGTCCGCCATGGAACCGCAGTTCGACGCGTGCGCCTGAGCGGCCGTCGCCCCAGATGCCTGGGCTCTCCTCGCGCAGGTCTGCGCCGATGCGCTTGCCAAACGCGGCCCACCACTGTGCCGGCGGCTCCGGCTTCTGGAGGCACCAGAGCTCGGGACTGGCAAAGAAATGCAGCGTGTGCTTCTTGGCAAAGTCGCGCCACGCCAGCAGGAGCGCTCGGGGATCGTCATGGTTCTGGACCCCTAGGCTGATGCCGCGCGACACGTGGCCGCGCTGCAAGAAGAACCGGCGCCGGCCTGCGACGCGCGCGTCGAGCAGCCGGGGGAAGGATGTGATGTCGGCCAGCGGCAGGGCATGGGCCACCCCGCCCACGATGCCCTTGTCGCGGCGGTCGAAGAACGTCGGGCCTTTTGCGCTGATGCGGGCGATGGCCTTGCGGATCTTGGCCACGGGGGCTGGGTCGCCTTCGGGGCAGGTCGGCATGACGCGCATGGGGTCCTCCACGAGGGCTTGGATGCGGGTCTTGAATGCCTCCTGCGTGGTGCCGGCCGCGGTGCGGATGCTTGTGCGCTTCTTCTTCGCCATCTACGTTCCTCCGGGTCCGATGCGTGCCAAGACGTAGAACGGTCCGGCAAGCAAGTAGAATGCCATGAATGCCGCCATGAGCGCAAGGGCCCATCCGTGGACGGGAGCCAACGCCAGGGCGCCGTTCAGGTCGCTCATGTAGCCAATGGCTGCGATGCCAACGACGGCGAAGATGAGTCCGCCGCCGACGATGCCAAGCCACCCGCGAAGCTTCGGGTACCGGACGCGGCTGACCATCAAGGGGCCCGCCACCAGCCCCGCGACGACGGGTGCCCACGCCGGAAACGCGAAGGCATCGGTGGCAAGCACGGCCGCCGCGACGACCAACGCACCGCCGGGGCTGCTCAAACCGCTGAAGTAGCGCATCGGACGGCGTTCGCGCAGGGCTTCGAAGCGCGCGAGGCGCATCATGACGGCGAGAAGCATCACCGCTGCGCCAAGCCATCCCCATCCGGCGGCAAGAAGAACTGCCGGTGCGGCGCCGAATGTGATGAGGTCTGCCAAGGAATCAAGGAACCCTCCAAGGGGGCCTCCGCCAAATGCACGGGCGAGTGCGCCATCCACACCGTCTAGCAGGATGCCAAGCAAGATCAAGTGGGCTGCCAGCACGGCATCGGTGGGTGCCACGACGATGGCGGCCAAGCCGACCAATGCGTTGGCCATGGTAGCCACATCGGCCGGGCGAACGTCGCGGCTGATGCGCCCGATGCCATCCCATTCATCCTTGAGCGCCGCGCGCAGCCACTGCCTCACAAGGCCTCCGCGACCCGCGTTGCGCCTGCAAAGACGCGCTGCTTCAAGCGCACCGTCCAGCGTGCCTTGCCGACAGGGATCAGGATGTCACAGCGGCTTCCAAGCTTGATGATGCCCATGCGCTGCCCCTTCTCGCCTCCGGTCCCCTTCTCCAGGTACGGCTGGATGCGCCGCGCGAGGCTTCCTGCGATCTGGATGACTTTGATGTCGCCCAGTTCCGTGCGGAGGATGGTCTCCATGCGCTCGTTGCGGTCCGAGTCCTTGTTGAATGCAGGCACGTGCTTGCCGGGATGATGGACCACGGAGCGGATGCTTCCGGCCATCGGCAAGCGGTTCACATGCACGTCCAGCGGGCTCATGAACACCGCCATCCGGTCGCATGGGCCCAAGTCAGGGTCATCCACTTGGTCGATGCGCACCACCTTGCCGTCTGCAGCGCTGACGATGTCGTCTCCCACGCGCCGCTCGGGGTCGCGGAAGAACATCAGCATGAACATGAACAAGAACAGAAAGCCCGCGCTCAGCGGAACGAGTTCGGGGCGCCCCAGCGGCGTGGCCATGCCCACGCACAGGATGGCGAGGACAATCGGACCCAGAACCCAGTTGGCGCCACCGCGGGCTACCTTGAACACAGGCTCTTCAGCCCGCCATCCCTCTTGAAGGCCGCGCTACGCGGGCCCGATGAAGCTAGGCTGGCGCAGCCGGGCGCTTGCGCCCCAGCTTCAGCTGGCGCTCGATGGGGCCGTCGCGGTGCTGCAAGTCCAAGACGCCGACGAGGCTCTGGAAGAACTCCGGGAACAGGCGGAACAGCACGAAGGCGATGCCGACCATGGCGACGAGGCTTCCGCCCTTGCCGATGAAGTTGTGCATC
>JBFKLD010000124.1:0-4679 GCA_041630755.1 Thermoplasmatota archaeon | reverse complement strand
GCAGGGGCGCCGCTTTGACGGTCAGAAGCTTGGACAGCACGGTGGAGCTGCCACTGTGCGAGGCAACGATCTTGACCGTGTGGGTGCCGGTGATTGCGGTCCAGTTCTGGTCCAGGTTGGCGATGTCGCCCGGGGTGATGGCCGTCGTGTTGTCTCCGATGGGGACGCTGTTGACGGTGAATTTCACGGAGGCGTTGGCCACGGCCGTGCCGCCGTTGGTGACGTAGGCGTGGATGTCCACGATGTCTCCGGGCATCGGCTTTTCGGGAACGAAGACGATCTTGGAGATGGAGAGGCTTGGGGTGGGGCCTTCGACTGGCGCGGCGGCCACTTCGGCGCCCATCTTGCCGTGGCGCAGCAGCAGCGCGTTCATGACCACGACTTCGGCGGCTTCGACGCGTTGGCTGGGGTATTGGCAGCTGATGCAGAGGGTGTCGCCGGCGCGCCAGAGCGTGCCGTCGCTGGTGTCTGCGGCCCACTGCGTGAGGGGCTTCTTGACCTGGACGCCGTCCACTTGGAGGCGCACGAACCCATCGGCGAGGTTCACGGGTTCGCCGCCGCGGTGCTGAAGCAGCACTTGCTCGTCGCGCACGAGGGGGCGCAGGTCGGCCACGGGCGGCGTTTCCGCTGTCTCCAGCTCGCCGTAGACGGCGACGCCAAAGCCTGCGAATACGCTCACCGTGATGAGCATCATCAGGCTCGTGCCCATGACGCTCGATACGGCAGTCTCTTCGGACCGCATGTGGCCTACACCGTTCTCAAACCCGGAAAGTTATAAACGATTCGTGGCAAAAAGGTAGCGAATTGCCGTCATAAGACGGGCAAATTGGGCGCTCGTGGGCTTCTTTGCCGGCGCGTCCGGCCCCTGCCCCCGGCCATTGGGAGGCTTCTATCCGCGCAAACCGATGGAGGCACTTCAAGAACGATGGCGCGCATGGCCGGCTCGTTGGACGACAGCGTTCCCTCGACGGATGAGCTTCTGGCCGCGTACCGGGCCCGCCGCGAGAAGGCAGACAAGCGCCCCGACGTCGACATCGACGAGATCATGGAGCCGGAGGGCAGCGCGGCCGACGCCACCGACGAAGTCGTCGAAAGCGTTGGCACCCCTGCCTTCGATCGCCCCGTGGACAAGGAATGGGTGGACCTCGAAGCGCAAAGCGAGGTCCTCGTGGCCGAAGGCAGCGATGTCGTCGAGGCCTCGCCGGCGCCCGGGAAGGCGCCGGAGGAGCCGACGCCCGAGGAGCCGGAGCCCCCGGCGTCCCTTCCCGCGGAGCCCGCGCCCGTTGAGCCCGCGCCCGCCAAGCCAGAGGGCCCGGCGGCCGAGGCACCCCGAACCACCACGCCGGAACCGGAGGAGCAAGAATCGGAGGAGGACGACGCCTCCAGCGTCGCCCTCGGGCCCGCCTCCCCGCTTCTGGACCTCCAAGACGACCTTCTGCAATTCCCCATCCTCGGCCGCAAAGGCTCCCGCCTGGGCCGCGGCTTTGGCATCTTCTTCCTCGCCCTGGCCCTGGTCGCCCTCGCGGCCAACCGCCGCGAGCGCCTCCTGCAAGACTTCACCACCGTCCAAGGATATGGGTTCCTGCACCTGGCGGGCCTGTGCCTCGTTCTGGGGATCATCCTGGTTGCGGTGTTCCTGTTTGTTCCCGCCTCGAAGCTGCGCGTCAAATTCCACGAAGACCAAGACGCCGAGATGCGCCAAGTCCACACCATGTCCACCGAGAACATGGTCATCGGCCTCGTGGGCATCGGCTTCCTCATGGTCGGCCCCCTGGCGGTGGCCGTCTTGTACCACACCCAGAGCAACGTGGACATGCTCCATGTCGGCGCACTCGCAGGCATCAGCATCCTCGGCTTGCTCATGATGCTCGTGGCCCGCGCCCGCCGCCCGGTCTTGCAGCGCCTCGTTGCGCAGACCTACATCCTGCAATGGATCGAGTCCAGCGGCATCTTTGACGAAGAGAGTGCCACCAGCGACCCCCGCGTCGTCCACGTGCTGGAAGCCCTGGACCAATTGCTCGGGTCCCTGCCCGATGCGGACGTCAAGCGGTTCATGGCCACGCCCGAAGCCCAAGACTACCTCGATCTGATTGGCGAGATCCGGGGTGGCGGCAGTGCCTAGCCTCTCCGACCGCTTGCGCGACGCCACCCAGGCTGACCCCGACGCGCTCGAGCGCGCGGTTGCCTCCAAGACCGGCCTGGCCGAACGGATGGTCGATGACGACGCGCGTGAAGATGCGCACCCGGAAGTGGCCGAGGCGACGCGCGCGTTGGCCGAGCGCATGGAGGCCTTGGCCGCCGAACGGGCCGTCGAGGTCGCCGCCCAGAACGGGACCACCGAAAGTGGGGTCCAAGAAGCTCCGCCGTTTCTGGAGCGCGTCAAGTGGTTCTTCACAGGCAAGCCCCCCGCCGATGAGTCGGACGCAGCGATCACGCCGCTGCCGGAGCCTCCCGAGGGATGGGAGCTGGAGGAGGAGATTCCCCTCGACCCGCCCTACGTGTACGTGCGCATCCTGCGCAGCATCGAGACCGGCGAGCGTCTCTACAAGGTGCTTGAGCCTCCGCTCGACGACCGGGAGCAAGAAGTCCTGGCCTTCGTGACGGATGCCCTCGTCCGGAGCCTCAACGTGGACCCGACCGACCTGGACGAAGTGGATCGCGGCGCCTACCTGGACCAGATCCTGGACCGCGTCATGACCGACTACCGCGTGCGCCTCAACTCGCTGGGCCGCAAGCGCATCGCCTACTACGTGCGGCGTGACTTTCTGGGCCTTGGGCCGATCGAGCCCCTCATGCAGGACCCCAACATCGAGGACATCTCCTGCGACGGGGCCGCCGAGCCGGTGTTCGTCTACCATCGCGCCATGGAGACCGTGCCCACGAGCGTCCGGTTCCCCTCGCAGCACGTGCTCGACGGATTCGTGATCCGCCTCGCCCAGCGCTCCGGCAAAGCCATCAGCATCGGCGACCCGATCCTTGATGCGGCCCTGCCCGACGGCAGCCGCCTGCAAGCCACCCTTGGGCAGGAAGTCACACAAAACGGCTCCACGTTCACCATCCGCCGCTTCCGGGCGGAACCCTTCACCCCGCTCGACTTGGTGCGCTTTGGCACCGCCGATCTGGATCTGCTGACGTGGTTCTGGCTCGTCGTGCAAAACGGCCAATCCATGATCATGAGCGGGGGCACAGCGTCTGGAAAGACGACGCTGCTCAATGCGATGGGACAATTCATCCCGCCGCTGGCCAAGATTGTCACCATCGAGGACACGCGTGAAGTGAACCTGGCCCACCACAACTGGATCAAGGCCGTCACGCGCAGTGGCAGCAGCGCCGAAGGCACGGGCGAGATCGGCATGTTCGAGCTGCTGAAGGCGGCTCTTCGGCAGCGCCCGGAATACATCCTCGTCGGTGAAGTGCGCGGCATCGAAGCCACGGTGGCCTTCCAAGCCATGGCCACGGGGCATACGGTCTACTCGACACTTCACGCCGACTCGGCGCGCAGCGTCGTGTACCGGTTGGAGAACGACCCCATCAACATCCCTCGCCTGGTGCTGCAGGCGCTCGACGTCATCGTCATCATGGGCCAAGTGCGGCTCAAGGGCAAGCGGGTGCGCCGCATCCGGGAAGTGGTCGAGCTTGTCGGCATGGACCCGGTCACGAAGGAACTGCTGACGAACACGGTTTACAAGTGGGACCCGGACCACGACCGGTACCACTTCAATGGCCGCTCGTACCTCCTCGAACGGCTGGCGGCAGAGCGCAGCTGGACCGCGGGCGAGATGCAAAAGGAGATGGCGCGCCGTCGCCGTGTCCTGCAGCGCATGCTCGAACGCGGCGTCAACAGCGTGGACGACTTCACGGCCCTGATGCGGGCCTACTACCGCAACCCCGACCAAACCCTCGACGTCCTGGAGGAGACGGATGGATGAGGTCACCACGCCCTTCGTGCGTGTTGCATTGCGTCTCTTTGGCGGCGTCGCGCAGACACGCCTGAAAGAGCACCCGGACTTGCCGGGTCGGCTGGCGCGCGCCCGCAATCCGCTGGTGCCCGTGGCGTACTTGTCTGCGGTGTACGCCAAGACGCTCGTCGCGGCCCTGGCGGGCCTGTTCATGCTCGGCGGGTACGCCGCAGCGGCTGGCGCATCGAATCCGCAGACGTTGACCGGTGTGGCCGCGGCACCGTTTGCGTTTGCCATGCTGGTGTACGGATTCGAGATGGTGCGCCCGGATCTAGAGATCAACCGCCGCCGCCGGGACCTGGATGCCAATCTGCCTTACGCGCTCAACTTCATGGCCGCGCTCGCAAGCGCCGGCGTGGTTCCGTCCGAGATCTTTGGTGCCCTTGGCAAGCAGGACGTGTATGGCGAAGTCCGGCACCAAGCCCAAGCGATCTACCGCGACATCCGCCTCTTCTCGAAGGACTTGCTGACGGCCATCGCCGACGCGGCGCGCCGCAGCCCCAGCCGCCAATGGGAAGAGTTCCTGCAGGGCGCCGTGAACACAGTCAGCAGCGGCGGCGACTTGCGGGGCTTCATGCTTGCCAAGGCCGAACAGTTTGCCTTGGAGAACCGTCGCCAGCAGCGGGGCTTCATCGAGAGCCTCGGCGTGATGGCCGAATCCTACGTCGTCGTGGCCGCCGCCGCGCCGCTGTTCTTGCTCGTCATCTTGAGCGTTCTCAG
>JBFKLD010000123.1:0-4718 GCA_041630755.1 Thermoplasmatota archaeon | reverse complement strand
GCCGTGGCGCTCGGCCAGCAGCATGTCGAAGTCGTCAGGGACGTCCACGGTGACGCCCTTTTTCGCTGCGGCATCCGCAACGGTGTTGGGGCCCAGTCCGTGCGTGTCGTACAGCTCCAGAAGGTCCTCGGTGGTGAGCTCCTTCTTCTTCTGCAGCACCCGCTCGACGAGGCGCAAGCCGCGCGCTTGCGACTCTTCGTAGCGCTCCAGCTCCAACTGCGCCATCTCAACAGCGCGCCCAATGGCATGCTCGAAGGCCGGGAATTCGGGAAGCATCCGCTTCATGTTGGCCGCCAGCAAATCGCCAAGCGGCTCGCTGATGCCCAAGTTCTGGGCGAACCGGAATGCGCGGCGGAAGACGAGGCGCATGAGGTAGCCGGCCTTGACGTTGCCAGGCACCAGGCCGTCGCCGACCATGAAGGACAGGCAGCGCAAGTGGTCGGCAAGCGCGTACAGGTCCTCGACCGGCCGCATCGTGGATTCAAGCTCCTCGACCGTGGTCTCCATGCCGTGCTCGGCCAGCCGCGTGACCACTTCCTGGCGCAGGGCGTCGAGTTTCATGCCGACGTCCAAGTTCAGCACACCTTGCACGCGTGCGTGCATCTCGACGATCTTGGCTGCACGGTCATCGGATGCGATGGGCACCGTCGCCTTGGCGCGCAGGTCGGCCAGGGTTTCGGGGAACACGGTGTCGTAAGCACTGGGCGTGCCTTGGCTTGCCCACGCGAGGCGCTCCAGGCCCCAGCCCGTGTCGATGATGCGCAGGTCCATCATCCGGTACGTGTCGCCTTTCACTTCGAACGCGCCGTCCTCGTCTTCTTCGAGGCACATGAACACGAGCGTGGCCACCTCGAGGCCCCCTGCGAAGACTTCGAAGCAGGGGCCGGCGTTGCCGCCGCCCGCCCAGACGTTCTCGACGTAGGTCAGGCTTTCAGGTTCGAGGCCCAGGATGGCTGTGAGGAACTCGTGGCCGCCGGCGACGCATTCCTCGGTCCAGTAGTGCTCGCCCCACTCGGGGCTGTTGAACGCGTGGTGCCCCATCATCTCAAAGCACGAGAAGTGGCGGCCACTGCGGCCGATGTTGGCAAGGTCGTTGAGGCGGATGCACGGCTGCGACACCACGAGCGGGTTTGCCGGGGGCGGCACATCGCCGGAGGTGACGTGGGGTTGGTAGTTGGCGATGCTGGCGATGTTGAGGTACAAGTCGTCGCGCCAGCGGGCAACCACCGGGTTGCGCTCGACCCGGGTGTGGCCTTTGCCTTCCCAGAAGGCGAGGAATGCCTCGCGCATCGCGGGAACGGAGAGGGGTTTCTTGCTCAGCGGCTTGCCGAGGAACGTGTATTCGCGGCAGGTCGAGTCGCCGCAGTCGGGGGCCTCGGGGTCCAAGCTCCAGTAAGGGTTTCCGCACGTCGGGCATTCCTTGCGGTGGAAGCCGTTGTCGTGAAAGAAGCGAAGATCGAACATCGCGGCAAGCTGCGGGTCGAGGGCCACGAGGCGGCGAGGCGGCGGGGGGTGAAAAAGAACGTTGGCCTTGGCGAACTGTTTAACCAAGGTATCCTTTTGTTACTCCATGGAGGCTGCCATTGTTGTCGAAGTCCCCGCTGAGCAGACGCTCATCGGCGCGCTGACGCTGGACGTCAAAGGTTGCCAAGTGGACTTGCTCGGCCGGCCCCGGCTCACCGAAGAGGGGCATGCGTACGAATTGCATCTGCTGATCACGGGGCACACTCCGGCTGCCCGCGCCGGGATGGAGGCCCGCCTGGGCGAAGTCTACACCTCATTCACCACCGTGCGGGAGAATCCATGGGAAGTCCGGTGCGTCGTGCCCGTGGAGAACATCCGGAGCCCGGGATTGCGCTTCATCGCCGGTTTGTTCGCGCTGGCGCCAATGCCTTGGCTTGTGTTCCGGCAGGGCATCGCCCATGCGCGACTGGTGTCGCCCCACGACCCAGAAGAGGTGGTGCGTCTGTTGCACGACCGCCTCACCTCCGCCCATGCGGTGACCGAACCGCGCGTCGAGCTTGACTGGATTGACCACTTCCGCAAGCGCATTGGACAAGCGGCCTGGGAGGTTCCGGGGTTCTTGGCCGGACAGCCTAGCTGATGGGCGCGACGTCCACGTAGGTGGCGCGCTTGCGGCCTTCGGCGCGCAGCCGAACGTGGGCGGTCTGGAACGCCCACGGCGGAACATCCACTTCGACGTTCACCACGGTGGCACGACCAGGGCGAAGGTCCACTTCGTCCGGCACGACTTGGACGTTCCAGCCTTGCGGGATGCCATCTGCTTCCAAATGCAGATGCTGCGCACGGGCCCCGCGCGTGGCCACTTCGACGGGCACACTCGTGTGCGTTCCCGCCTTCACCTGCACCTGCAGTGGCGCGCGAAGCGTGACGCCTTGGCGAGCAAAGAGCACCACGGCGGTGGCCGCGAAGCCCACACCGATCACTCCGAAGATCCACGGCCAGCTGTTGGCCACTGGAGCGACGAGCTGGTCCCCGTACGTGGCGGTCATCGTGACCGGCATCGTCTCCGTGCGCGACACGTCTGGAGCGCCTGGCAAGCCGACTTGCGTGACGGTCACGAGCAAGAAGCCTGTGCCCTCGACCGCGCTTGCCTTGGCTTGCAGCGTCACCGGCACAGACACGCTGCCCCCGGGCGCCACCTCGACAACCGAAGGCGCCGCCGCTGTGAAGCCGTCGGGCGCCGATGCCTCGATGGAATAGCGCGCGGGCAGAATTCCATCGTTGCGGATCAGCAGCGACACCGTCGCGCTGCCGCGGGGTTCAATCTCGACGCTTTCCTCGAGCGCGCTTTCGAACGCAGCCGCGGGGCTCGCCACGATGAGCAGCCAAAGGAGGTGCTTCACACCTTCCCGTTGCCGTCATCCGTTATCTCGGCCTCCGTGGAGCCAGAGGCCCGGTAGGGGGCGTGGGGGTGCAAGACGATGCGGGTCTGGGCGCCCCCCTGGGGGCCGTCGCAGGTCACGTCAACAGGAGTGCTGCGCGACCCCCGCGGGACGAACACTTGGATCTCTGCCTCCCCCACGCCGCGCGGCCCGATGCGCACCGGATGCGGGCGCACTTGCAGGCGCCATCCCTCGGGGGTGTGCGCCTGGATCTGCACCGTCGCGGCCTTGCGGCTGAAGTTGCGAAGCTTCAGGGGCAGGATGGCGATGCTTCCCTCCATCACGTCCGGCTTGTCGTTGGCCGGCCGGACCGTGATCCCCTTCCGGATGAGCGTGGCGTAGACGATGATGGCGGCCATCAGCAGGGCACCCAAGATCCAGGGCCACAAGACGGGCGGTGGCGCGTTCTCCGGAACCGGGACCACCGTGGCGGAGATGGCGTGGCTCTGCTGGTCGAGCTGCGCAGGCTCCTCGCCCGGCAAGGCGAGGAAGCTGGTGGCATGCAGCACAATCTCGCCCGTGCCGCTCGGGGGCGACAGGATGGTGAGCGTGACGCTCTTTGTCTCCGCCGGCATCAATTCGATCACCGAGGGTTCGACAGACACCGTCCACGCGGCGGGTACCTCCAAATCCATGGTGACACGCAATGGAAACGCGTCTTCGTTCGTGATGTCAATGAGCATCTGGGTCTCGGCATCGGGGTGGATGGAGACCAAGGCCGGGGCGGAGACGCCCAACGGCACGTGTGCTGCTTGCGCCGACACGGCGAAAAGAAGGAGCAATGCCAGCGCGCGCACAGGGAACCTTTGTGCCCTGGGGTAGAAGGCGGGCCCGATGGGGGAAGAAGGGAGAAGTTCCCCCGACCCCCGCGTCGGCTTCAAACGGCAGGCCCGCATGGGGCACCCGTGGAGGGGATTCCGGCGCCACTTTGGGACCGTGCCAAGCAGGCCGCCGCCTGGCTGGCTGCCTGCAAGCGCGACGGCTCCACGGTGACCGTTGTCCATCACGTGGACGCCGATGGGATCAGTGCAGGCGGCATCGCGCTGGAAGCCTTGGCGCGGCTCGGCATCGAGGCCCTCCCTCACCAAGTCAAGAGTCTCGATGAGGCGCACGTAAAGGCGGTCCGGGACGCCAAGCCGGAGGCCCTCTGGTTCTGTGACTTGGGCAGTGCCGCGTTCATGCATTTCCCCGAGCCGAAGCTCGTCTGCGACCACCACGAGCTGGTGCGCGATGGGCAAGAAGAGACGTTTCCTCACGTGAATCCCTTGCTCGATGGTCTTCCGGGGGACAGCATCAGCGGCGCGGGCGCCGTCTGCTTGGTCGCGGCGGCCGCCGGCGTCGCCCAGGGTCTGGCGCACGCAGCCCTCGTGGGGGCGACGGGCGATCTGCAAGACCGCCAGGGTTTCCACGGCGCCAACGACGCCATCTTGAAGCAGGCGATGAAGGAAGGCGCCCGGTGCGCGTGGGACATCGCCTGGTACGGACCGGCAACCCGGCCGATGGTCAAGTTCCTGGCTCTTGCGCGCGAACCCGGCGTGCCGACCGTGACCGGGGATCGGCGCACGGCTGCGGCGTTCCTCGACACCATGGGAGTGCCCGCAGATGTGTCCTGGCTGGATCTGCCCGACGCGGACCGCCAGCGCCTGCGGGATGAGATCGTCCGGCGCGCGCTGGTGGCGGGGGCCCCTGCGTCGGTCGCCCGCGAACTTGTGCGCCAGGTCGTGACGCTCGACGCGCCCGGGCCCTTGCGGGAACTCCAGGAATACGCCACCCTCCTCAACAGCACGGGACGCTACGACAAGCCCGACGTGG
>JBFKLD010000122.1:0-4736 GCA_041630755.1 Thermoplasmatota archaeon | reverse complement strand
CGGCCGACGACGCGGCCTGCACGGAGCTTCCGGAAACACAAGCCCATGGGTACGGCTCGGCCGCCGCGGGGCTCAAGACAGACTACTGGATCGAACGCGACTGGACCCAATTCGTGGGCGCATCCACGTGGGATGGCGGCATCTTCTTCGTCCATGGCCTCCAGGATTGGAACGTCAAGCCCGACCACATCTTGCCGTGGCTGGACAACCTCCCGAGCGACGTCAAGCTGAAGGGCTGGCTCCATCAGTGGACCGAGGGCGACACGGGGCATGTGTACCCCATGCGCGACGACTGGAACGCCACGATGCTGGCCTTCCTCGACGAGACACTCCTGGGGAAGCCGGCGGGCTTCTTCGACGGGCCCGTCTTTGATGTGCAAGGCGACGACATGCTGTGGCGCACCAGCCGCGCGTGGCCCCTGGCACCCCAATCCATCGCACTGGAGGCAGACTGCGAAGGTTGCTTGCCGGTTGCCCGCCTGGAATTCCAGGACGAGACGCGGCTGCAAGGCGAGATGCACTTCACGGTCGAAGCCGTGCCCCACACCGAAGACCCGATGCTGACGGCCGTCGTCTATCGCGAGCGTGACGGAGAACGGACGTGGATCACGGAGGCCGTGCTTCGCGCCATCTACCGGGACACGGTGGAAGACATCAACCCCGTGACCGTGGGCCAGCCGTTCACGGCCACCCTGGAAGCCTACCCCGTGGATGCGCTGTTTGCGCCCGGGGACGCGCTCGTCGTGGTCTTCGGCGACGACAGCCGCTTCGTGGCCAAGCCTTCGGGCAGCCGCGCCCAGACGCCGGACGGAAACGACGTGGAAACGGCCGGCATGGCCACCTACACGCTGAAGGAGACCACGGTCGCCCTCGCTCCGACGGTGCCCGCCTACGCACCCACGGACACCCCCTGCTTCGCCTGCTGAGACAGGCACAGCCGGAGCCTTCAAGGGCCGCGCGTCCTGCCGACCACAGATGAGCAAGAAGATCGTCGTGCTGCCGGGTGACGGCGTGGGCAAGGAAGTGACCGCCGCCGGCTTGCAGGTGCTGGAAGCCGTCCAAGAGAAGTACGGATTCGACCTTGATCTGCACGAAGTCCAATGCGGCGCCCAGTACTGGCAAGAATCGGGCCAGGAGTGGGAAGAAGGCGGCCTGGAAGCATGCGCCGAAGCCGATGCGGTTCTTCTGGGAGCCGTCGGCTGGCCCGGCGCCGTCCTGCCCAACAGCGACATCGCCGGCACCGGCGTGGTCTTCGGGCTGCGCTTCGGCCTCGACTTGTACGCCAACGTGCGCCCCTGCAAGCTCTACCCCGGCGTGCCCCACAAAGTCAGCGACAAGTTCACGCAGATCTGGGAACCCGAGAACGTGGACATGCTCATCCTGCGTGAGAACACGGAAGGATCCTACACGCCCACAAAGGGCTTCCTCGACCGCGGCGGCGTCAAAGAAGTGGCCGTCGACTCCCGCGTCATCACCCGCAAGGGCGCCATGCGCATCCACGAGAAGGCCTTCGCGTTTGCTGAGGCCCGCAAAGCAGACCGCGAGGCGGCCGGCATCGACCGGGAAGCCAAGGTCACCTGCATCGACAAGTCCAATGTGCGCGCCGGCTGCCGCTTGTTCCGCGGCGTCTACGACGAAGTTGCCGACCGGCACCCAGGCATCGCCCGCGACTACGCCTACGTGGATGCGTTCACCCAATGGCTCGTGCGCAACCCCGAGTGGTTCGACGTCGCCGTGGCCCCGAACATGCTCGGCGACATCGTGACCGACTTGGCGGCCGTGTTGCAAGGCGGCATGGGCATGGCAGCCAGCGGAAACATCGGCGACAAGCACGCCATGTTCGAGCCCGTCCACGGCAGTGCGCCCAAGCACGCCGGCAAGGACGTCGTGAACCCCTACGCGATGGTTCAGTGCCTCACCATGATGCTCGACCACGTGGGTGCGCAAGGCGAAAAGCGCATGGTGGAAGCCGCCCGCGGCTTGGAGTCCGCCATGGCTTCGTGCCTCGAGAAGCGCATCTTCACGTACGACCTGGGCGGCGACTACAAGTGCAGCGCGGTCGGCAAGGCCGTTGCGGACGCCGTGCTGCAATGAAGTGGCTCGCGGTGGTCCCGCTGCTGCTGGTTGGCTGCGCCACGCCGGAACCCATCTGGGAGGAAGGCATGGAGTGGCACTACGTCAGCACCGAGGGCTACTGGCAGAACTGGACCGTCATTGGCACAGACACGCTTCGCGGCTACGACGTGTTCGTCGTGACCGTTTCGGACAACAACCCGACGGCGTTCTCGTTCACGACGAGCTACATTGACCAGGAAACGCTCGGTGGGCTCGAATACGTCAGCGGCGAGCTGCAATCCTCCTGGGACTGCCCCGCCACGCGCCTGCTGCCGCTTGAGCACCAATCCTACACATGCACCGGTGGCCCAGCAGGCCAAGAGCGCATCGTGGCCCACCTGAGCAAGCCCAACGGCACCGTGGTCCTGGAGACGCCGGCTGGCTCCATCGAGGCGACCAAGATCGAGCTTCACACCAGCAGCACGCGCATCGCCGGCGGTGCGCCGGAGCGCAGCCAAGGAACGCTCTACTACGGCGAATCGGTCAAGAATTACGTGCGCTACGATGGCATCGACTGCTCGAGCGGAAGCTGCAACCGCACCGTGTACACGCTGGCGTCGTACCGCTAGGCGGGAACTTCGCCGGCGCGCACGCAGCTTGCCAAGACGCGGCCCTCAGGGGTGAGGTCCAGCAGGCGCTTGTTCTTGCTGGTCCAGACCTTCACGTAGCGCTCGAGGTAATGCCAGGGTTCGCCCTCGGGATCGAGAAGCTTGTACAACGTGGGAGCGGCAATCTTGCGACTCTTGATGATGTCGCCCGTCGTGGGCGCACGGCCATGGACGGACAAGAGGAAGATGGCATCCACCAACCGGTGGGCCGCCTTCAGTGTCGGCTCGGGGAGGGTGACGTCGTCTCGCGCTTCGAGCTTGGGCCGCGGCGGCCGCTTCTGGCGGGCGGCCGCATGGAACGGTCCCTCGCTTGGCTTCACCTGGCCTGGGTCGCGCTTGAGGATGGTCGTGTGGCTCATCCATTCGGCGCCGGTCAGTTCATCCATGTAGGCCTGCAGAAGCTCCAATGCGGCTTGCCGGATCGCGGCAACATCCATGCCGTCATCGAGGCCATCGATGCCCATCTCGAAGCGGACCTCCATTCGGCGCCGGCCCAAGGCGTGCTTGCCCTTGTGCTGGATGAACGTGGTCACAAGAAGAGAATCCACGCCTCAACGGATAGCCAGCCACGCAAAAGGGCCTGGGGAAAAGGGGATGTTCTCCCCTCCCGCATCCGCAGCTTTTAGTGCGCAGGCGGCCACGAGACGTCGCCGCGCTCCAAGCTTGCCAGGAGCTCTGCTTGCTGGTCCCGCAGCAGCTGCGGCATCTCGGCATACACGTCCTCGAACATGGTCTCCGGCCGGGGTGCGCTTGCCGCTTCGGCCTCCTTCACGGCTTGCTCGACGTCGGCGGTGATCTGGGCCTGGATCGCGTCCTCCCATTCCTGGCTCCAGATGCCCACCTTCTCCAGGTGGCGGCGGAAGATCTTGACCGGGTCGCGCTTCTTCCACTTCTCGTACTCCGCTTCGTCGCGGTAGCGGCTCGGGTCGTCGCTGCTGCTGTGGGGAACAAGGCGGTACGTGACCGCCTCGATGAAGGTGGGGCCTTCTCCTCGGCGGGCGCGCTCCACGGCCTCCTTGGCCGCCTGGTAGACCGCCAGGACGTCGTTGCCGTCCACGCGGACGCCCGGCATGCCGTACGCCTTCGCCTTGACGTGGTAGGTCTCGCTGGCCGTCTGGTGCTCCTTCTGGACGCTGATGGCAAACTGGTTGTTCTGGCACACCAGCAGGCAGGGGCTCTTGGTGACGGCGGCGAAGTTCATCGCGCTGTGGAAGTCGATCTCACTGGTCGCACCGTCGCCCATGAATCCCACACTCACGTGCGGGTCGCCCTTGATCTTCATGGCGTACGCCGCACCCGTGGCGTGGGGCAATTGGCTGGCGATCACGCTGCTCCAGCTCACATGGTTGACGGCCCGATCCATGTAGTGGCAGGGCATCTGCCGGCCGCGCTGCAAGTCATGGTCGTTGCCGAGGCATTGCGCGACGTAGTGACTGAGGCCAAAGCCCCGGTACAAGGCGGCACTGCCTTCGCGCAAGGCCGGGAAGATCCAGTCTTCGTCCTCCAGCGCCATGGCGACGCCGATGGGGGTGGCTTCCTGGCCCGTGCAGGCACCATAGAAGCCCAAGCGGCCCTGGCGCTGCATGTTCGTGAGCTTCGCATCGAGCGTGCGCACCAGGAGCATCGTCCGGAACGCCCGCTCGAGAGCTTCGCGGGGCACGTCCGGCACAGCGGCGCCGCTCACGCCTTCGCCGTCACCCAGGATCTGCAGCAGTTCAGCCACGCAACGGGGGAGCCCTCGCCCCGCATAAGGCCAGCGGCTTCAGAACGTGAACAAGGCATCCCAACGCTTGTCCAAGACCTGGGCCCCCTTCCTGGGCGGAAGGGCGTGAAGGGCATCCCCTTTGCGCGACACAAGCCCCAAGCCGACGAGGCATTCCACGCCGTCGTGCACGTCGAAATCGACGGTGCGCCCGGTGGCCGCCTCGATCCATGCCTCGGCCTTCTCGTCCAATTCGCGCATGGAGAGCGGGCCTGCGCTGAGGAAGTGGTACGCCAGCAGCGCCTCCTTGG
>JBFKLD010000121.1:0-4756 GCA_041630755.1 Thermoplasmatota archaeon | reverse complement strand
GTCGGTGTTCTGCTCGGCCTCGGCGCCGGTCTCAAAGAGACCGCCGATGGAGCCGACGATCTTGGCGCGCAGCGCAGCCATGGCTTCGAGCGCGGTGTCGATCTTGCTCTCGGCTTCCGCTTCGGCGCGGGCCTCGGCTTCGGCCTTGGCTTGGAGGCTGGACTCGATGCGGGCCTGCGCTTCGGCGCGGGCTTCGGCCTCGGCTTGCGCCTTGGCTTCCATGCTGGATTCGACGCGGCTCTCCGCCTCCGCGCGGAGTTCGCCTTGCGCCTCAGCGGCAGCATTCAGGGCAGACTCAAGCTGCCCTTCGACGTGCCCTTGCATCTGGCTGGCAGCGTCAGTCGCGCCGCTTGCGTCCGCCGACGCTTCGGCTTCGACGCTTGCTTCGGCGTAGACGTAGCCCTCGCCTTCAAACGATTCACTGTGCGAAACGTCGGCTGCTGCGGGGATCGAGATGGCGATCATCCCGACCATGAGCGCTGCGAGCCAGCGTGCGGTCGTGTTCTTGCATCCGGGGTTTTTGTGGTGTGCCATTGTGTCACCACTCCCTCACTTACCCACCTCGCGGTATATGGGAAGTCTCGATACCGGTGCGAAACGTGGCCGTCGCTCGAACCCGTGCCTTACGGAACCACGATACCCTATCCGTCGCTTCTTGCTATATGAGCGAAGCCGCAAAGGTTTGTAATCGTGAAAATCGCGATTCCGTGCGTTCCCTCCTGGAACCGGCGCCTATGCGGTGTAGTCTGGGATTTCGACCTTCGCAAGCAGCTTGGCGGGCTCACGGCCGTTGCTGGCATAGAAGGGTCGCGCGTCGAGGAAGGCCACCTCTTGCACCCGGTCGCCTTCGCTCACGACCGCTTCGATCGTGAAGTTCCAGGTGGCCCCCGCAGGCAGGTACTGATTGTCCGGCTCGCGCTTCGTTTCCTGAGAGCCGCCTTTGTCGGTGGTGTTGAACCCAAGGATGACGCTGCTCATGTCAATGTGGTCGCCAAGGTTGGTGATCTGGAACACGAACCGGATGCGTTCGCAGGCTCCCCAGGACGGATTCGGGCAGGCCACGCCGCCGAGCGCCTCAACGCTTTGCAGGCTGGCCACCATGTCGGGATCCTCGTCAATGACGGGGGCCTCGGCCTCGGGGAGGAGGTAGAAGACCATCAGCCCCGCGATGGCCAGCACGAAGAGCAGGATGGCGGCAGGAAGCGGACGCCTCATTCTTCTTCGCCCGCAGCAAGAGCCCCGGCCGCGTCCGTGGAATCATCCAGGTGCTCAACCACGATCTCGGCGATGTCCTTGGCGCGGATCTTCTCCTCGTTGCCGGTGAGCATGATGCCGTCGCTCATCATCGTCAAGCAGAACGGGCAGGCGCTGGCAAGGGTGTCTGCGCCCGTGTCTGCCGCTTGTTTGGCGCGGATGACGTTGATGCGCTCCTTCTCTTCGCCCACCTCGTACCACATGTTCGAGCCGCCGGCGCCGCAGCACAAGCCTTGCTCGCCGCTTTGGGCCATCTCCAAGACGGGCAAGCCGTCGTTGGCCATCTTCAGGATGTTGCGCGGCGCGTCGAAGATGCCGTTGTGGCGGCCGAGGTAGCACGAGTCATGGTAGGTGACTTGCATCTGCTTGCCGTCCTTGAGGGGAATCTTGCCTTCTTCGACGAGCTGCTCGATGAGCGTCGTGTGGTGGACGACTTCGAACTCGCCGCCGAATTCAGGGTACTCGTTCAGGAACGTGCTGAAGCAGTGCGGGCACTGGGTGATGATCTTCTTCACGCCGTACTGCTGGAGCACCATCAGGTTCTCCATGACGCTCTGCTGGAAGCGGCCTTCTTCGCCGAGGCGGCGCGCGGGGTCACCGTTGCAGCGCTCTTCCGTGCCAAGGACGGCGAAGTCCACGTCGGCCCTGTTGAGGATCGTGGCGACGGCGCGGGTGACTTCCTGGTTGCGCGGGTCGTAGCTGCCGACGCAGCCGACCCACCAGAGCGTGTCCACGGGTTCGCCGCGGGCCATCTTCTCGGCCGCCGTGGGCACCTCGATGCCGTCTGCGAGGCCCTGCGTCCAGTTCATGCGGTCCGCCATGCTGAAGCCGTAGGGGTTTCCGGCATTGGTGAGGTTGATGAGAAGCTTCGATTGGTGCTCGTCCACCTTGGATTCGTTGACGAGGCCGCGGCGCATCTCGGCGATGATGTCCACGTGCTCGATGTCCACGGGGCATTCCGTCATGCACGCCCGGCACGTGGTGCAGGACCAGAGGGTGGCTTCCTCAATCTGGGTGGCCAGGTCGCCCGTCTGGGTGAGCGGGACGCTCTGGTGGTTCTCGTCCTTGCGGCCGGCGCGGTAGTCCTGCCACATGTGCTCCTTCAGATCTTGGATGAGCTTGCGGGGCGACAGCGGCCGGCCAGCGGCACTGGCGGGGCATTGGGCTTCGCAGCGGCCGCAATTGGTGCAGGCATCGAGAGCGAGGCGGTCCTTCCAGGTGAAGTCGCGGATCGTGGTGTACCCGACTTGCGGCATGTCCGTGGCGCCGCTTTCCATGAGCTCCTGCAGGTCGAAGGGCTTCGGAAGCGCGGCTCGGGCCTGCCGTTCGTCGTCGTGGAAGAACAAGTTCAGGCTGCTTGTGAGAATGTGCTTGAGCTTCGTCCACGGCAGCACGGCGAGGATGGCGGTCCACATCGCAAAGTGGGTCCACCAGGTGACTTGGTAGGCCGCGGAGAGCTGGGCGGCGCTCAAACCGGTCCACATGCCGGCCATGGCGTTGCCCACGAACGACCAGCCGGCGTAGGTGATGCCGTCCACGTCGATCTGGTGCCGGATGCGCATGGATTCCAGCAGGAAGCCCGTGATGCCTATGGCCAGCAGGAAGGCAAGGGCGTAGAGGTCGCCCACCGGTTTCTTCTCGAAGGGAACTTCGACGTGCTTGGTGCGGTGGAGTTGGCTGGGACGCTCGACGAGGCGGCGCTGGAAGGCCACCAGCACGCCGAGGACGAAGACGACGCCAAATGCGTCGAGGGCGGCTTCGTAGATGAGGTAGAAGTTGCCTTGCAGGAGCTTGGCGCCCGGCCAGATGCCCAGCACGTCATCCAGGATCAGCTCGAAGACGTCCATGTCGATGAACGCCAGCGTGGTGCCGATGAAGAGGACCAAGAAGCCGTAGAAGATCCACTTGTGCATGGTGCCTGGCTTGCGGTCCTGCATGAATTTGCGGTGGCTGGCAATGCCGCTCACGAGGCGCTTGAGGCCCACTTTCCAGTCGCCGGGCTTCCATGCGCGCCCGAGGCGCCAGACTTGGATCATCTCCCAGACGCCGTAGGCGGCAATGCCCAAGGCGATGAGCGTGAAGAGCCACATGAACGGAGCCGTGCCTTCGGGCATCAAGTCGAGGTTCACGCGGCAGGGGTTGTCTGCGGTGGGGACGCAGTTGCCAGACGCCATCAGGGCGTCCAAGTGGGGAACGCGTTATGGGGTTGCCGCTAAGCTAGCAGCGGCCGCCGGCGGCGCAGATGTCGGCCTTGTCGTTGGCGTCGAAGGTGGTGGGGATGTTGCTGAAGCCATTGATCCCGGTGACGGTTTCGATGGCGTGATGCATGACGGATTCGGTGTTCACGCTGTGGCCGGGGTTGGCGGGGTCCTCGTGGTCGTTGACCATGGGGATGCCCCGGTTCACGAGGCCGAGCGCGTGGCCAAATTCGTGCACGAGGATCGCTTTCTCGATTTCGACTTCGTCAAGCAGGCATCCGCGCAGCGGCGTGCACGCGTCGTCCACTTGGTCGAGGAAGATGACGATGGTGTCGAAGTCGAGGGTGGTGCCGAGGATGCGTTCGTCTTCGTGGCGTCCGTCCACGTACAGGACATGGGTGTGGACGTTGTCGCCGGGGTTGCGGGTGGCTTGGCTGGCCTCCCACAGTTCGTCGTCGCTCCAGACGGCGTCACCGGTCAACTCGGGGGTGCTGCTGACGGAGACTTGGATGGATTCTTTCCGGACCAGCTCGCTGAGCGTCTCGTGCAGGTGCTCCATGGCTTGTGGGCTTGGGCGGCGGTCTGCCACGAAGTCCACTTCGATGGTCCACTTCTTGTGGTCGAGGTCGCGGATGTAGTCGTACGGGGTCGTCACGTCCACTTGGAAGCCCGGCTCGAAGCATCCCGCAAGGAGGGGCAATAGCAGGAGGGGGGCCCACCGCACAGGGGGGACTCTTCCTCGCCCTACATGAAAGGTGCGTTTCCTGTGGAACTTTGGTGGGGGTAGCAGGAGGCGCGAAGAGAGCCCATTCCCTCAGCTCAGCAGCGGCCGCCGCCTGCGCACACGTCTGCGCGGTCGTCGCTGTCAAACTGCGTCGGGAGGCTCGATCCAAAACCCGCCAGCCCGGCCACGTTTTCGACCGCCCAGTACATGACTGAGTTTTCGTTGTTGCTGTGGCGCGGGTGCTCCTTGTCTTCATGGTCTTGGACCATGGGCAAGTTGCGGTTCACAAGGCCGATGATGTGGCCCATCTCGTGCACGAGGACGGCCTTCTCGATCTCCAGCTCATTGAACAAGCACCCCGCAAGCGGCGAGCACGCGGATTGGATCTGCTCATCGAAGATGGCCACACGGTCATGGTTGAACGCCACGCCCAGCGCGTTTCCTTCCGCGTACTCACCGTCCAAGTACAGGACGTGCGTGACCACGGTGTCTCCGCCCGTCTTGAAGTTGCTGTGGGCTCCCGCCATGTCGGCGATGCTTGCCGCGCTCCACGTGCTGCGGCCAGGGATGGTTCCGCTCG
>JBFKLD010000120.1:0-4761 GCA_041630755.1 Thermoplasmatota archaeon | reverse complement strand
GGCCGGTGCCGTATCCGAGGTTGACGTCCCTCAGGCGGAGGGCACGGTTCATTGCAGTTTGCTGTCCACGTAGGTTTGGATGCCCGGCACGTGCTGGAGGTTTGCTCCGTAGTCGCCGAGGTGGCTTTCGGAGGTCACCTGCGTGATGCCGGGGGTCTCGAGCACTTCGTCAAGGATGGCTTGGCCTTCCGCGTCGTCGTTGAGGGCCAGAAGGGCGCGGGTCAGGTCGTCGGCCTTGGCGCCCAGTTCGCGCACCATGACGGGGTGGCTCGGCACTTGGCCGAATTCCTGGATCATGCGGTATTGGTCCAGGCTCAGGCACCAATCCTTGGCGTCGTCGCCGCAGTAGCTTTCGGGCGTGGTGTCCTTCACGAAGGCGACGGCTCCGACGCCTTCGCTGAGGCATTGGAGGGCCCCATTGTAGCCGCTGTACGGGGCGCCGCTGCCGGGGATGATGGCGTCGGGGAAGTAGGCGCGGACGGTGGGTTCGATGCTGGCGATGTCGTCGGCCGGCCCTTGGACGTCCACCAGATCGTTGCCGATCATCCAGCCGAGGGGCATGAACATGCCCGCGGACTTGAGAAGGCCGGTGTGGCAGCTCACGGCGCCTTCCAGGTCCTGCATGGAGGTGTAGGTGCTGTTGTCGAGGACCCATGCGGCGGCGATGTAGTGGGTGCGGCCGTCGGAGTTCTGGTCGGCGGCGATGGCTTCGAAGCCGAAGCGCTTCCAGCCGAACCACCCGGCGGCGCCGTCCACGAAGGCGGCATCGGCTTGGCCGGCGCGCATGGCTTCGAAGGCGGCCTGCGTGTTGTCGACCCAGACGATCTCGGTGTCACGGCCGCTGTGGGTGGCGATGAAGTTCGCCAGGCGCTGGGGGTCCTTCTCGTCGTTGACGTCGTCGTCGGTCGGGACGAAGGCCAGGCGCAAGGTGGGGTCGTCCTGCACGGCACAGCCGGCAAAGACGGTCGAGAGCAGCAGGAATGCAACCAGAACACGCATTTTTCGATTCCTCGAAACCTCGCCACATGGGGCCCCATCATAAGGTTTCGGGCGCCCGAAAGTTGGGTGCCCATGCGAACATGTCCACCCCCGGCCGATTTTCGACAGGAGGGAACCGCCGCACCGCTTCCTAAAAGGCAGCTGAAGCATCCGTGCGCAGATGCAGTGGAAAATCGCCACCATGCTGCTTGCCATCGGCCTGCTCACGGCCGCCACGCCCATCGACGCCGAGAAGTGCACCCGCGCCAACGGCTGCGAATTCTGGGACAACGACTACCACGAATACATCCTCAACGACTGGGACACCGCCGAGCTGGACGTGCTCATCATCCCCCCGGCCAGCCCCTACGCCCTGCGCGACATCAGCACGATCGAAAAGTCGGTCCAAGCCTGGGACGACGGCATCCAACAACTCGGCGCCAGCTGGCTGACCGACAACCTCCAGATCCGCCAATACACCGTCGGCTACGACCCCATCCCATGGGAAGCCCTCAACGACCCCGAGATCGTCATCATCAGCAGCGAACACAACCCGTTCCTCCTCTTCGGCATCGGCTACGCCCTGCCCTGGATGGCCTGCCTTGACGGCTACAGCTGGGCCAGCCCGGTCCACCAGCACGACGGCAGCTACTGGAGCGTCTGGCAGGAGGACTGCGAAAACCTCGGCAACACGTGCTTCGTCGTCAACACCAGCTTCCTCTTCGGCGGCAAGAACCGCATGTACGACCTCAACAGCCACGAATTCGGCCACTGCCTCG
Organism: Thermoplasmatota archaeon; assembly: GCA_041630755.1. Lineage (GTDB taxonomy): Archaea > Thermoplasmatota > E2 > JACPAO01 > JAHFTW01 > JBFKLD01. Next base: position 3,004 of record JBFKLD010000120.1, on the reverse strand, counting down.
GCATCGGCCACGTGGGCGACGCCCTCGACTTCGACGCCAAGAACTTCCCCGCCGCAGACATCATGAGCTACCAGTACGACCCCAGCCAAGTCCACTGCGTCAGCAACCTCAACGTCCGCAGCATCGAAGGCACCTTCGGCAAGGTCCTCGGCCAACCCAGCAGCACCTGGCTCGACAGCGGCGACTACTACCACATGAGCCCGGGCAAGTACACACAAGTCAGCTGCATGAACCCGTAGGGGCCACGCGACTTCCTCTTCCCTTCACCCCAACTGTTTGTGCACCTTCACGCCGGTGTCAATGGGGCGCCCCAAGCGCTCCTCCAAGTAGGATGCCATCCACGCATCCAATTCCTGCGGGATCCAGTGCTCCATGTCGCACGCCGCCTCATGGGCATCCTTGTGGTCCATGCCGCACACTTCCTGCAAGAACGCCTGCATGACCCGGTGCTTGCCCAAGATCTTCTGCCCCACGGTGCGGCCCTCCTCCGTCAAGACGACGCCCTTGTAGGGTTCGTAGGTGACCAAGCCGGCCTTCTCCAATTTCTGGAGCATGTCCGTCACGGTCGGAGGAGACACATTGAGGTGCTTCGCGATGGCGCCCGTGCGGGCCGTCGAGCCGTCCTCCTCGAGCCGGTAGATGGTCTCGAGGTACTCCTCCATCTGCTCCGTGGGCACAAGCCCCGACTTTCGGGGGGCCTCAAAGTGGTTTGGGCTACGCCACGATGTCCTGACCGTAGCGATACAGCGCAAACACGTTGCCATCGATCAGCACGGGCACCCCCACCATGGGCTCCAACATCTCGAGCCACGCATCATCCACATGCAGCGGATAACCTTCGGTCGAAGCGTTGGCCATGGCCCACATGATGGGCAACGGCGCCACGCGGGGCGCCCCAGTAGCCCGCGACAGCGTGAAGCCATGATCATAGCCACAGGTGGTGCCGAAATGATGGATGACCATCCTGTACGTCATGTTGTCGATCATCACTGCCCGGCCGGCCAGTTCATCGAAGAGTTCCAGCGCAAAAGGACCCAGAGCAGTATTGTCCGCCTCCTGGCCCCTTGACATCGCAAGGCCGAACCCACGGAACTGTTCTGCGGACCAGTTCACGTACACCGCAGCCTCGTGCGGCACAAGTTCCGCCCACCCAAGCGGCAGCGCGCAGGTTTCCTGCACCGACGCTGCTGGCGGTGCGCTGCCTTCGGGCTGGACACACCCCGCCACAAGCAGACTACCAACCAGAACCAGACACCGCATCATCGACGCGACCCTCCGTTTGCGCTGTGAAACATGGACTCACCCTCGATGCAGGAATTCCTGCAGCCATGATATAATGATACATTGGCGGACACACCCCAACCGTATGATTGGCTTGGCCCCAATTGTGGGTAACCTCATGGGCCATCAGCAGCGCCAGGTGGGCAGTTACATTGGCCATGTCGTCGCCTGCCGGGTGCTTGTAGGCACCATTCACGAGCGACACGCGATAGTCTGCCACACGCGTCGGGCTTGCCCAATTCCCCGGGGCGCTTCCACAACCCTTGTCCGTAATGTTCCGTGCTGTCACGAACAAATGCGAACCATGCTCCGCAGATGGCTGCATGGCCCCTGAGAAGTTTGTTGCAGGCACCCAAGGCAAAACCGTCACCGCATGCTGGTGCTTGGCCCGAGGACAGGCGGTGTGGGTGATGTAGTCGCCGGTCGTCGCAACGTTGTACGCAACATTCAGCCGATGGTCGTCCATGAACACGGACCTAAGAGCCTGCAACGCTCCGAGCAGGTGCGGATACCAACGGCCGCCAAGTTCGTTCCGGAAAGACGCATCGGCATACACCCAAAGTGTGGCGTTGCGGACCGGCCGATTGCAGTTGGAATCACACCCCCACGAGTTGCTAGACACGGACAAGGGCAGGTTGCCCACCAATTGATCGGCGGCCTGTTCCGCGATCCACGAAACCTGCGTTAGTCCAGGCAACCATGGCGAATACGAAAGGAGCAAGCCGCCGGCCTGCACCACCCCTGCAACGTCCCCCTCTATGGCGACCAATGCCACTCGCGACGAGTGGAAACTGGGCAACTCCCCCATCATGGCGATTGCCGAGTTGGTGCTGTTCGACGATTGATTGATCGCATGAGCGTCGACGCGCAGACAAGCCTCCGTGAGGCCGTAGGGCCCCGCGAGCACGAACGTGCAGGTGCCGTTCTCTGCGGCAGCCACCAATTCGCGGGCATCCGCGGCCCAGATTTCGCGAGTGACTGTGTCACGCATACCGGGCCCAGGCGGCGGCGAAGTCGCAATGACCCCGGAAACAAGGCAGACCAGCAACACCGCGAGGAGCTTCTTCACGAGGCTGGCAACCGGGGGGTAGATGACTCTTTCAGACGTCCAGCAAGGCTTCCTTCATCGTGTTGCGCTGAACGACGCTCGGCTCGCCCATGAACTGCAATGCGCGCACATCGCGCGCGAAGCGCTCCGTGCCGCCCTCGCGCATGAACCCCGTACCACCTTGGATGCGGATCGCCCGGCGCGTGAGCGGGATGGCTTGCTGCGCGGCAAACAATTTGGAGCGGGCAGCCCACAAGGCCGCCTTGTCCGTGTCCAGCCGCGCCGCGGCCGTGGCGGTGAGCGCCCGACTTGCTTCCAATCCGATGTCAATGTCCGTCACGGCGTCACTGACGGCTTGGTACGTGGCGATCGGGTTGCCGAATTGGACGCGGGTTTCGGCGAAGCGAGATGCGGCATCGTAGCCGCCGGCAATGGCGCCGTTGATGCAGGCGGCGATGGCAACTTGGTGCCAGGCGCGGCCGTCGTGGTCGGCGAGTTTGGCGGATTCTGGCACGTGGACGTCGAAGTACACGGTGCGGATGCCGGCGCTTCGGAGGCCAAGAAGCGGTTCGTTGCGCCCGACGACGAGCCCGTCGGTTCCTGCGGGGACGTGGAACCAGGCGGGTCCGTCGGGGGTTTGGGCAAGAACGAGGAAGTGCTTGGCCGCCTCGGCTC
>JBFKLD010000119.1:0-4805 GCA_041630755.1 Thermoplasmatota archaeon | reverse complement strand
GAGACGACGCCGGAGGCAAGCCAAGCCTACCAGGATGCGATTGTGGCGTGCCTCCACGGTGGCGTGAACGTGCTGGACACGGCGAGCAATTACCGCCATCAGCGCTCGGAGCGCGATGTAGGGCAGGCGCTGCGCACATGGCTGTCGCAAGGCGGCGACCGGAGCCAAGTTCTGGTGACCTCGAAGGCCGGGTTCTTGCACCACGACGCAGACTCGCCACTCGGACCGGACTGGTTCGCCAAGGAGTACATGCTCAGCGGCGTGCTCAATCCCAAGGAGGTTGTCAAGGACCAGCACTGCTTGAGCCGCCGGTACATCCGGCATGAGCTGGTGCGCAGCCAAGACAACCTGGGCCTCGAGACGATTGACGTGTACTTCATCCACAACCCGGAAAGCCAACTGGCGGCGGGCGTGGACAAGGAGGAGTGGCTGGACCGGATGCGCGTGGCCTTCCACGAGCTCGAGACAGCCGCCGATGAGGGGCGCATCCAGTACTATGGCGTGGCGTCCTGGGCGGGCTTCCGCGTCGACCCGGACAGCCCGGCGCATCTTGATCTGGCGGAGCTTTGGGGTTTGGCGCGTCAAGCCAAGCAAGAATTGGGCGGCAACCCCGACGACCACCGGTTCCGTGTGCTCGAGCTGCCGATCAACGCAGGCATGACGGAGGCATTGACGAACCCCACGCAGGCCGGCGCTCCAGTGATGGAGCGCGCACAGCAGCTGGGCATGCTGGTGCTGGGAAGCAGCAGCCTGGGCCAAGGCCGCTTGGCAGGCAAAGTGGATGCATGGAAAGACGCGCTTGGGACCGCGAGCGACGTGGAGACGGCATTGCAGTTTGCGCGCGGCACCGGAGCCATCCCTCTGGTGGGCATGGGGTCCCCTGCGCACGCGATGGAGAATGTCCAGTGGGCCTGCGCGCCGGTTCCGGACGTGCGGTCAACCTTGTTGGCGTAGCCAGGCGACCAGCTGGTCCAGCGCGACGTCGCTTGCGTCGCCGCTTTGGAGGTCCTTGACCTTGACGACTCCTTGCTCGATGTCGCGGTCGCCCAGGATGACAAGGTAGCGTGCGCCGGCGGCATCGGCCGCTTTGGCGGCTTGGCCAGGCTTGCGGCCGAGCAGGTCCATGTCCACGGCGACTCCGCGGCCTCGAAGGGCGGCGACCCATTGCAGGACCTGCGGTTGGGCTTGGCCGAGTGCTGCGAAGTACGCAACGATGCCGGGCGCCTCGGTCGGCGTGACGCCTTCCTTTTCGAGGGCGACGAGCAACCGGTCGAAGCCGAGGCCGAAGCCCATGGTGGGCAAGCTCTGGGCGTCGAAGACGCCGCTCAGGTCGTACCCGCCGCCGCCGAGAAGCTGCTTCTGGGCGCCAAGGATCGGGCAGTGGACTTCGAACACGATGCCGGTGTAGTAGTCGAGGCCGCGGGCAATGCCCAGGTCGAGGACGTACTGCACGCCGAGCTGGTCGAGCAAGCCGAGGACCTGCTCCAGTTCGTCGAGGCCTTCGTGGGCCAAGGCTTGCCGTGCCACGTCGAGCGTGCGCGCGTCCATGACGGACAAGAGATTCTCGAGGAGGCCTGCAGCCACGTTCTCGCCGGCGCAGAGGGCCTTGAGCCCCTCGTCGTCGCGCTTGTCGATGAGGCGCATGGCTTTGCCGCGGGCATCCGACGACAACCCGAGGGCATCCACGAGAGCCCCGAGGACCTTGACGTGCCCGATGCGCAGTTCACGGCTTTGCAGGCCAAGAGATCCGATGCATGCGTCGGCCAAGTGGATCAGCTCCGCGTACGCGACGGGCGTGCCGGCGCCCGCGAGCTCGCACCCAAATTGCCAGAATTCGCGGTACCGGCCCGCTTGCGGTCGGTCGTAGCGGAAGCAGTTCTGGTAGTAGAACCACTTGATGGGCTTCGGGTCGAAGGCGTGGTCCTGGAACAGCATCCGCATGACAGGAGCGGTCAGTTCGGGCCGCAGGCAGAGGTCACGACCCCCTTTGTCCTGGAACGCGTAGAGTTCATCGATGACGCCCTCGCCGCTTTTCGCCGTGAACAGTTCCAGCTCCTCGAATGTGGGCGTGTGGACTTCCTGGTATCCGAAGTTCTGGAACACGCCGCGCAGGGTCGTGGCAGCGGCATGGCGGGCGGCGGTCTCTGCCGGACCGAAGTCACGGGTGCCGCGCGGGCGGTTCATCGAGGCGGCCCACCCCGGGCTCCATCATAAGCGACACGGCGCTGGTTGCGCGCCTTCGTGTTGCTTTTATGGTTGCCAATGGTCGAGCAGGCCATGCGCCGAGCACTCCTGCTGGCCTTGCTTCTGGTTCCTCTCGTTGCGGGTGGAACCGCCGACGACCCCGAGATCACGGACGCCGCCGGCGACCAGACCAACAGCGACGCAGGCTTCGGGCGCATCGACATCGTGGCCGCGTGGGTCCACAAGGAGACGACCAGCAGCGTCGTCTTTGCCATCCAGACCGCAAGCGAGCCTGCCAGCGGCGCCGTGGGCCCGGGCGTCTACCGGTTCCACTTCACCTACGGCGAGACCGCCATGGTGGCTTCGGGCACGGTCGGCGAAAGCGACACGACGGCCGGCGACGCCGCCACGAGTGCCCAAGTGGTGGGCAGCGTTTTGATGCTGGACGTGCCCCGCGAGGCGTTCGGGGACTTGGTGCCCGGCACCATGCTCACGGGACTGTTTGCCGAAAGCGACGTGCCTGCCGGCGGCAGCGGCCCTGTCGCCAGTGAGGACCGCGCGCCGGATGCGGACTTCGGGCGCGACTACATGGTCGGCACGACGGCCGAAGACGATGTGGACTACGACGGCGACGGCTTGGGCGACGCGGCCGAGCTGACGCTTGGCACCGACCCCACCAATCCCGACTCCGACGGCGACGGGGTTTCCGACGGCGACGAAGTGGCCGCAGGAACCAGCCCCCTGGTGGCCGACACGGACGGCGACGGTCTTTCAGACGGCGAGGAAGCCGCTCTGGGCACGAACGCCACGTCTTCGGACACCGACGGCGACGGCCTGACCGACGGCGAAGAAGTGATGCGCGGCACCGATCCGCTTCTGGCGGACACGGACGGCGACGGCTTGACCGACGGCTCGGAAGTGGCCTCCGGCACTGACCCCCTGAGCGCGGACAGCGACGGCGACGGCCTGACCGATGGCGAAGAGGTGGCCCTTGGCACCGACCCCAACAACGCGGACACCGACAACGACGGCCTGAGCGACGGCGAAGAAGCCGCCCTGGCTGACCGCGACCCCCTCAACGGCAACGACGCCATCGAAGCAAGTTCGGCACCCCTTGACTTGCCCGGCTGGCTGTGGATCTTCTTGATCATCTTGGCCGTGCTTCTGCTTCTGCTTCTTGTGGCCTACGTCATCGTGATCATCGTGGCGCGCCGCCGCGAAGAGGAGGACGAGGACGAGGAGGACGAAGACAGGCCGTTTGCTCTCACCCCCGAGTACCTGCGCGAAGGATTGACCGACGAAGAGATCGCGTCGGCCCGCCGCCGCTTCGAAGAGCGCGAACGGCGCTACATCGCCCGCACCCGCCCCGAGCAGCTCGAACTGTTCGAAGCGGAGCTGGCCATCCGCAGGGCGAAGGAAGAAGGTGGAACGCGCAAGCGCTCCAAGCGCCCCAAGCGTGCCAAAGAACCCCGGCACCCCAAGGAACCGAAGCCGGCCAAGGAACCCAAGAAGCGCGCGCGCACCAAGCAGCCGGAAGGCCGCGACAAGGGCCAGCCCCGGGACGGAGGCGCGAAGCCGTTTGCCGCATCCGAGAAGAAGCTGGGTGCCCGCGACGACGAATCTGAGTTCTTCTAGAGCTCGCGCGTTTCCGCGATGACCTGGTCGATGATGTCATCGACTGGGCCCACGTAGTTGGCAGGATCCACGGCGTGCAGCACGCCTTCTTCGCCAAGCAGGTCCACGATGGGCTTGCTGGCCAAGAGCGCATCCCGGTAGTGCCCACCGTTGGCGATGGTCTCCATGGCGGCTTGGCGAGCCACTTCGTGGGCTTCTTGGCGGCCCATGCCCTTCTCGGTCAAGGCAATCATCACGGCCTCGGCCATCATGAGGCCCTGGGCGCGCTCCATGTTGCGCTCCATGTTCTCGGGGAACACGCGCAGGTGCTGGAACACGTCCGCCATCTTGGTGATGCAGTGGTCAACCAGGAGGAACATGTGCGGGTGGATGAAGCGCTCGGGAGCGCTGTTGGCCAGGTCACGCTCGTTCCATTGCACGGCGTTCTCCCAGCTGGGAATCAGCATGCTGCGCGCGAGGCGCGCCAGTCCGCTGACGTTCTCGCTCGTGATGGGGTTCTGCTTGTGCGGCATCGTGGACGAGCCGACTTGCTTCTTGACGTCGAACCCTTCGGCCACTTCGCCAATCTCGGTGCGCTGCAGGGTGCGCACTTCCGTGGCGAACTTCTCGAGGCTGGTGGCGATGTTGGCCAGGTGAGACAGAAGCTCGATGTAGCGGTCACGCTGGACGATCTGCGTGCTGGCCGTGGCGGGGTGGAGCTCAAGGCGGTCACACACGGCGCGCTGGACTTGGATGCCCTTGCCCTTGAAGGCCGCCATGCTGCCCGTGGCGCCGCTCATCATGCCCACTTCGATGCGCTTGCGCACTTCTTGGAGGCGTTCCAGGTGGCGGCCCACTTCGCTGGCAAACACCGCCATCTTCAAGCCGAAGGTGATCGGAACCGCGCTCTGGCCGTGCGTGCGGCCCAGCATCGTGGTGTGGCGGTGCTCGTCGGCCAGCGACAAAAGCGCGTCGCGCAAGTCCCGCAGCCCCTCAGCGATGAGGTC
>JBFKLD010000118.1:0-4943 GCA_041630755.1 Thermoplasmatota archaeon | reverse complement strand
GAATCCTGCCCCTTGCACTTGTGGGGGACCAACGGTCCCCCGACCTGCCCGGAGGCAGGATTCGCCGAGCGCCACAGGCGCGAGGTATCCCCGAGCGCGCAGCGCTTGGGGTCGAATCCTGCCCCTTGCACTGAAAAGCCCGAGCCCCGCGAGGGGTTTTCAGGGCCGCGCGAGAACGCGCGAAGCGCGCTTCTTGCGCCGCACGCCAAGAGAGCCCGAGCCCCGCGAGGGGTTGGGCCGGACGAGGCGCGTCAGCGCCTTGTCCCGCACGTCTTGCCCGAGCCCCGCGAGGGGTTGGGCCGGACGAGGCGCAGACGTCTTCCTTGACATGGCGAGAGCCGGCGATTGCCGGAATCGGGTCTAGATCACGCCGCCGCATTGGCGGCAGTAATCCGGCTGCCCTTCCCATTGGGGAGCAAGCCGGTTGCGAACATGGCACGTTGGGCAGGCCACAAGCACAAGCTAACCTTATGTTACCCATACTTAGGGTTTGAGGCCACCTACTGGAGGACTTGGCCGCAAGACATGCAGTAGTCTGGTTCATTCTCCCAATGCGGCGTCAGGTGGACCCGCGCACCGCAGGGGCATTGCACAGCAAGCACCGGAACCCATCCGCCTCGCCCTTCAAACATCTTTGGGCACACTAGAGGCGCTCGATCCACCCCTGGCTCAGCGCATTGCGCAGCGCCATCGAAGCCGCCAATTCAGCCTCGCTGACCTCGAATTCCTCTTCCCGAGCGTACTTGCGGTTGACCTTCCAATCAGCGAACTTCTTGCGCACCACGAAACGCAGCGGCACCTTGCTGGTGAGCTTGTGCTGGTCGCGAGTTTCCGTGAACGTTCCCTGATGGATGTGGAGGACGCCGCCGTCGAGGACGGCCGTGGAGGAGGTCACTGCATCGAGCAAGAACCGGTCGTGGCTCACGACGATGAGGCTGCCCCGGTAGGACCGCAGTGCTTGGATGACCACGTCCTTGGCCCAGAGGTCCAAGTGGTTCGTCGGTTCGTCCAGAATGAGGAGGTTGCTCGGCTTCAGGACGCACTTGAGCAGCTTGAGCCGCTGACGCTCACCCCCACTGAGCGTGGCGACGGTGCGCCGCAGATCAACGTCCGGGTTGAACCGGAATCGCCCCAGCAGCGCCTTCGCATCGCGCTCTTCCATGTTGCGGGCATCAAGCACTTCTTGCAGCAGGGTGCGCGACGCGTCCAGGTCATCATGCTCTTGGCTGAAGAAGGCGCCCTTGGCCCCGGGGGCGATGCGCACGTTCCCGGCGTCCTTGGTTTCGGCTCCTGTGAGGATGCGAAGAAGCGTGGACTTGCCTGCGCCGTTGGCGCCGACGAGCCCGATCCGGTCGCCTTTGCCCACTTCGAGGTCGAGCCCATCGAGGACCACGTCTGCGTAAGCCTTCTTGATGCCCGTCAAGCGAAGCACTTCGTTGCTGCTTTTTTCCACACCACCGAAAGCCAGGCCGAATCCGAGCTTCTCCATCACTGGGTCAGGAGCTTGGTCGAGTGCAGCTTGGTACTTCTCGAGCGCTTTCATGCGGCTGGCGTACTGGCCGTCGAAGCGCTTCTGGTGACGAAACTGCTGGATGGTCCCCTTGGCGGCTGCCACCTTGTCCTGCGCGCGTTCTTTGTCACGCCGCATGCGTTCTTCGTCTTCGTCACGGGCCGCCACGTATTCTTCGTAGTTGCCTTCGTAGACCGTGACCTGCTTGCGCACTTCGACGACGCGCGTCGCCACATTGTCCAAGAAGACGCGGTCGTGCGCCACCATCAGCACCGTGCCGTCGAACGCGTTGATCCAATCCTCCAGCCATTCGATGGAATCCACATCCAAGTGGTTCGTGGGCTCGTCGAGGATGACGACGTCTCCGGCCCGCACGCCTTGCAGCGTCCGTGCCAGAAAGACGCGCGTCTTTTCGCCGCCGGACAAGGTGCTGGCTTTGGCTTTCAGATCCAGGACCCCAAGCTCCTCCATGATGGCGGACTCGGCGGGGCCCGGTGCCGTCGCGCGCTTGATCTCTTGCTCGAGGGCACCGTACCGCTCAAGAACCGCCTCGTAGCCCGGTTCTTCGTAGAGAGCCGGATCGGCGATGCGCGTCTCGAGCGCGTCTTTTTCTTGCTGCAGCGCCGGAGGCACGGGCTTGTTCGACGTCAGCAGGTCGCGCACCGTCGCACCCGCGGGGATGTCCGGGTGCTGGTCGAACCAATGGATGCGGGCATCGCACCGGACGTGTCCGTGGTCGGGCTTCTCCCGGCCGGCAAGGATGCGAAGCAGCGTGGATTTGCCTGCCCCATTCGGGCCAACGAATGCGACCTTGTCGCAAGCGGCAATCTGCAGCGCCACGTCGTCAAAAAGCGGCTCGGCAAATGCCTTTGCCACACTGCTGCATTCCAGGATTGGCCCCGCCACAGGCGAAAGAGGAAGGCCCGGGGTTTCAAGGTGGCGCTGGCCGCAGGCCCAACCCACAAGAACCCTGAGCGAGATGGCCGCCCGTGGCCGTTCTGGACCTGATCGGCGGCATCGGGCTCTTTCTGCTGGGCATCGTCCTGTTCATGGAGAGCCTTCGAAGCGTTGCGGGGGATTCGATGCAGCGCCGACTCGCACGCCTCACGGGCACGCCGTTGCGGGCCATGGGAACGGGCGCGGGCTTGACGAGCGTCATCCAGTCGGCCCACGCGACCATCGTCATCGCCATGGGGCTTGCAGGGGCAGGGATCTTGACCGGAGTCCAGGCATTGGCCATCCTCATCGGCGCGAACATCGGCACGACCGTGACCGCTTGGCTCGTCGCATTGCTTGGCCTGCGCATCGGATTTGGGCCCATCGCGGGTGTGCTGGTGGCCGCCGGCGCATTGATGCGGCTGACGTTCGCGGGCCGATGGGGGCGCATCGGCCATGTGATGGCAGCCTTCGGCTTGCTGTTTGTCGGCATTGATGCCCTTGCCCATGGCCTGGGCTCCATGCCCGCATTCGAGTCCCGGGATGGCATCCCGCTGCTGATCCTTGCAGGCATCTTGGCGGCCGTCATCACCCAGTCCTCATCGGTCACCGTGGCCGCCACCATCACGGCCGTGTTTGCAGGCACATTGCGCCTAGAAGACGCGGCGTGGCTTGTCATCGGCCAGAATCTCGGCACCACCTCGACCATCATCCTGGTGGCCCTGGGTTCGTCGGCGGCCGGAAAGCGCCTGGCGGCGGGCCACGTCATCATCAACGGAACCACGGCCGTGCTGGTGGCCGCCCTGTTTTCGCCCCTTCTTTGGTTCTCGCAGAGTGCCAGCGCAAGCCTTGGTGGGCAAGACGCGTTGGCGTTGGCGATCTTTCACACGGCGTTCAATGTGCTGGGCGCGGTGGTGTTCATGCCCTTGGTTCGACCCTTGGCTGGGAAGCTGGCGAAGGTCTTTCCGGACACGGGGCCGCAGATTGTGCTGGACCCCTTGGCGGCGCGGGTGCCCGCTGTGGCGGCTCAAGCGGTGCGGCGTGCCACGGCCGACGTGGCGGCCGAGCTGTGCTCGGTCCTGCTGAGCCGGAGCGAGCATGGGGTGCTGCCGCATGGAACACTTGGCCGCGTGCGCCAAGCACAGAGTTCCTTGGTCCAGATTGAGAATTTCCTTGCCACCACGGCACCGGCATCCGACAGCCATCACCAGCAAGTGCGGCTCGTGCATGCGCTTGAGCGGGTGCGCAATGTGAGTGAAGAAGGGAGCCAGGCACCGCTTCGCCAAGCCGCCTTGCGGTCCGTGGCTTTGGGTTCGATGCAGCAGCGGTTCCGGCAAGCCTTGCTTGATGCCAAAGCGTGGTTCCAAACGGATCTCGAAGCCGACCCCGAAGACGCTCTTGCATCCCTGGAGGCTGTACGCTCGAGCGAAAAGGAAGACCGGGCGCGCGTCCTCGAGGAGGCCGCAGGGGGGAAGGCGATGCTGCATGACGCGTTGGCGCAAGTGCAGGCCATGGAATGGATGGCGCGGCAATCGCACCATCTTGCCCGGGTCGCGGCGCTTCTGGCACCCGACGGCGAAGGGATGAGGGGGAAAGAGGAAGCCGCGTGATTACGCGGTGACCATGTTCTTGAGACCGAGGCAGACGGTGTCAAGAAGCAGGCGGGTGACGCGGTAGGGGTCCACGTTGGCGCTGGGGCGGCGGTCTTCGAGGTAGCCCTTGCCGTCCTGCTGGGTGCCAAGCGGAATGCGGATGCTGGCCCCGCGGTCGCTCACGCCGTAGCTGAACTGGTCGATGCTCTGGGTTTCGTGGAGACCCGTGAGGCGGTGGTGGTTGTCGTCACCGTACTCGGCGATGTGCTCTTCGTGGCGCTTGCCAAGAAGTTCGCAGGCCTGCTCGATGACCGCGAGGCCGCCATCTTCGCGCATGGCCTTGGTGCTGAAGTTGGTGTGGCAGCCAGCACCGTTCCAGTCGCCCTTGACGGGCTTGGGGTCGAGCGTGGCGTTGATGCCAAAGTCTTCGCCGATGCGGTACAGGAGCCAGCGGGCAACCCAGGTCTGGTCGGCCACGTCGAGGGGGCCGCAGGGGCCGATCTGGAATTCCCACTGGCCGGGCATGACTTCGGCGTTGATGCCGCTGACGTTGAGGCCGGCGGCGACGCAGGCTTCGAGGTGGGCTTCGACCAGTTCGCGGCCGTGGACTTCGTCGTCACCGACGCCGCAGTAGTAGGGGCCCTGGGGCGCGGGGTAGCCGTTCTCGGGGAAGCCGAGGGGCGTCATGCCGCGAAAGAGCGTGTATTCCTGCTCCAGGCCGAACCAGGCTTCCTGGTCCTCGACTTGGCTGGCCACTTCGCGCAGCATGGCGCGCGTGTTGGTGGGGTGGGGGGTGACGCCGTCCGCGAGGAAGACTTCGCACATCACCAGCAGGTGGGGGAAGCCGCGGATCGGGTCCGTGAACATGGACATGGGCTTGAGGTGGCAGTCGCTGCTGTCACCGG
>JBFKLD010000117.1:0-4996 GCA_041630755.1 Thermoplasmatota archaeon | reverse complement strand
CAGGCCCCGTCCTCCATTCAACCACACCCTTACATCGTTCCAACGCTGCCTGTTGACGTTGAGATCCATTTCGCTTCGGTGAACGAACCGTCGGCAACGGCGCTCAGCGACGTCGAGGACGTCTTCGAATGGGTCCGGCATAAGGAAGACGTTCACGTGGGAAAACCCCGCCACTTTGAGGCTGAATCCCGTCAATGGACCAATGCGGATCTAACCGCGCTGCACTTCTCGTTGTCCTCCGCGACCCATCCTCACCGAATCAATCAACCAAACTCATCGTACCTCCACATCGTCTACGTGCCTGGTAGCCACCAAGATCCACACACCTTGGGCTACGTTCTCTGGGATCTGCCGGTGATTTTCATGTTCCCCGATCAGATGGCTCCGTCTGCGGGGCCACTGGTAATCGATCAGGGGCTGGTCCATGCGGGCAAAGATGGCGTAGAGAGCGAAGTGCTGCGGCACGAGCTTGGTCACAAACTGGGTTTGGTCAACTGCTTTCTTCCGATGCAAAAGAGCCGCGAGCATAGCGAGCGCGCATGTCACTCAGCGGACGAGAATAGCATCATGTATGGGGGCACATCGCGCGTGCCGGAATTGCGGCAGCACCACTGGACCGGCTTCACGCAGGATGACATCGACGACATCCGTGCATACCAGCGGGCGCACGGCTACGAGCCCCAACCCTCATAGCCTCGCCCTGGCCTCGCTCCCGCATGCGTGCCCTCCTCGTGGCCCTCCTGCTCCTGGTGCCCGTTCAGGCCCAGATCTCCAACCCCGACAACGTCGTCCACACGCCCGCGACCATTGAGGCAACGCTGCGCGACATCGAGTCCATCAACCCGGACTTCGTGACGGTGGACACGTTCGGCCAAAGCCTGGGGGGCCTCCCCTTGTGGATGGTGGACATCGTGCACCCCAACGCCACCGATGTGCCGGTGTTCTACCTGGATGCCAACCACCATGGCAACGAGCAGATGGGGATGGAAGCGCTGCTGATCTGGCTGCGTGAAGTGGCCGAGTGGAGCCTCACCGAGGAAGGCGCCAAGCGGTTGTCTGAGGTGCGCGTCGTCGGAGCACCCATGATCAATCCGGATGGGACGCAGACCGACAAGCGCACCAATTCGGGCAACGTGGACCTGAACCGCAACTATCCGTTCCATTGGGGCCTCTACGGCACGGCGGACCACCCGGCGAGCTTGAACTACCGGGGCTCCAGCGAGGCCAGCGAGCCCGAGACCCAGGCCAACGTCGCGTTGATGCGCGAATTGCACCCGGACGTGTACCTGAGCATGCACACGGGCAGCCACGACATCGTGCTTCCCTGGCGGCAAACGGAGGACGCGGATGGCCCCATGCCAGACTGGATGCTCTACCAGGTGTGGCTCGCGGGCATCAAGGAAGTCTCCGGCTTGGACTACCGCGACCCCAGCGGTGCCGGCGAGTCCATCAGCTGGGGATACGGCGCCCTGGGTGCCCCGAGCCTGATCGTAGAGGTCACGACCATCCAGTTCGAGCCGACGCAGCAGGACGACTTCGAGGAGATCCTCAAGGAGGAGGTCCTGATCTACTGGTACACTCTGGACAACTTGGAGTCCCTGGGCGGGAACTTGGTGCTCACGGGAGACCGCCTGGAGAGCTCCGGTTGGGGCCCCGCGGTCAACGTCACGTACAAGGATTCCCTTGGCAACGTTGTGGCCCAGTACGGCGACGCCGAACCGGGGGCCATCTTGACCATCCCGGCCGGTGCCACGTCCGTGGAGTGGCAGCGCCGCTACCAAGCGACGGAGATGCCCCCCGTCTGGTCCATGGAGATCCCGGCCAGTGTGCAGGCATCGGTCGACGAAAGCAATGACGCGCCCCTTCCCGTGGCCGTGCTGCTGGTGGCCCTGGTCGCCGTGGCGCTGCGCCGCCGCTGACCACGTTTAAGGCCCCGCGCCTGCTGGCGGCCGCGTGGACAAGGAACCGGTCTTCATCGGTGTCGCGTGGCCGTACGCCAACGGAGGATTGCATCTCGGGCACATTGCGGGAAGCTTGCTGCCCCCGGACGTGTTCCGGCGGTACAGCAAGATGGCAGGCCATCCGGTGCTGATGGTCTCGGGCAGCGACTGCCACGGCACCCCGATCCTGCTGAAGGCCGAGAACGAAGGCGTGGATCCTTCCGTGGTCGTGGACCGTTACCATGAGGACCACACGCGGGCCCTCGACCGCCTGGGCGTCGGCTTCGACTTGTTCACAAAGACCACGACCGGCAATCACCGCGAGTGGGTGCAGGCCATCTTCGCGGACCTGCTGGATTTGGGCTACATCGAGAAGCGGACCCAGGAAGCGCCCTTTGACACGAAGGCGGGACGGTTCCTGCCCGACCGGTACGTGGAAGGCCAATGCCCCCACTGCCAAGCAGACGGTGCCCGCGGGGACCAGTGCGACGCCTGCGGCAAGACGCTGGACCCGCATGAACTGGTGAAGCCCCACAGCAAGCTCAACCCCGACACACCCATCGAGTTCCGGGAAACGGACCACTTCTTCTTCCTGCTGTCCAAGCTCCAGCCCAAGCTGGAGGACTACGTGCGCAAGACCGCCGGCCACTGGCGCCCCAACACCATCAACTTCACCCAGAACTGGCTCCGGGAGGGTCTCAAGGACCGCCCCATCACTCGGGACTTGACCTGGGGCATCCCCATCCCGATGGAGGGTTACGAGGACAAGCGCATCTACGTGTGGTTCGAGGCCGTCTGCGGCTACCTCACGGCGGCTGTCGAATGGGCCAGCAAGGGTCCCGACGCGGATGCGTGGCGGGCCTGGTGGACCAACGAGGCCACGAAGGCCTACTACTTCCTCGGAAAGGACAATATCCCGTTCCACACCATCATCTGGCCGGCGATCTTGATCGCGTACAACGAAGCCCGCGCCAAGCGGGGCGAAACACCCCTCGTGCTCCCGTGGGACGTGCCGGCCAACGAGTTTCTGAATCTTGGCGGACAGCAGTTCAGCAAGAGCCGCGGCATCAGCATTGATGTCCATGACGTGCTGGACCGCTTCCAGGCCGACGCCGTGCGGTACTACTTGTCCGTGAACATGCCCGAGCAGCGCGACAGCGACTGGACGTGGGACGACTTCCTTTCCAAGGTCAATGATGAGCTGGTGGGCATCGTGGGCAACCTGGCCCACCGTGTGCTCAGCTTCACGCAGAAGAACCTCGGCGCGATTCCGGCAGCTCCGCCGGAGAGCGATGCCCTCGACCAGAAGGTGCGTGACGCGATCGCTGCCTGCGGTGACGAGATGGCTCTCCACCTGGGAGCTGTTCAGCTCAAGCGCGGCATGCGCCGCCTACTCGAATTTGCAGGCTGGGGCAACCAGACCATGCAGGAAGTGGCTCCGTGGAAGCTCTTGAAGGAGGACCGGGCCAAGGGCGAGGCCGCATTGCACAGCTTGCTTCGCATCGTCAAGGCCTTGGCTGTCTACATGGCGCCCTACATGCCCCACGCGGCCGATGAAGCATGGAAGATGCTCGGTGAGGAGGGCAGCGTCCACGACGCGCCGTGGTCGGCCGCCCTGGCGCCCCTCAAGGAGGGGGCCATCATGGCTGCCCCGAAGGCCTTGTTCGTCAAACTTGACCCGAAGACCATGCCCGGTGCCGACGCGAGCGAAGAGGACGCCAAGGCCAAGCAGGACAAACCGGCCAAGCAGGCCAATGCCAGCAAGCCGGAAGCGGACGCCGACGGGCTCGTGTCCTTTGACGACTTCCAGCGCATCCAGCTGCGCCTTGCCACCGTCAAGAGCGTCGAGAACCACCCCAAGGCCGACAAGCTTTACGTGCTGAAGCTGGACGTCGGGGACCTCGGCGAGCGGCAAGTTGTGGCGGGCCTGAAGGCCTACTACGAACCCACGGACCTGGAGGGTCAGACTGTGGCGTTCGTGGCCAACCTCAAGCCGGCCAAGCTTCGCGGCGTCGAAAGCCAGGGCATGATCTTGGCCGCGGACAATGGCGACGCCGTGAGCGTCCTCAACCCGCACCGACCGCTGCCTGCCGGGAGCCAGATCCGGTAGCATGATGCCGGAGTCCGCGCTGCCACGTCTGGACCTTCACGTCCACACGCATGCCAGCAAGGACGCCGCCGGAAGCGTCCAAGAGATCGCCGAAGCCGCCATCAAGAAGGGGCTCCACGGCTTTGCCATCACCGACCACGACACGGTCGGCGCGCACGCCGAGATACGCGCTGCGATGAAGGATACCGGCTTGCTCATCATCCCCGGCATCGAAGTGACCTCCGCAGAGGGGCACATCCTCGCCATCGGCGCCACGAAGCCCGTGCCCAAGGGCCTGAGCGCCGACGCCACCGCGGGCCTCATCGATGCCCAGGGCGGGGTGGCTGTCGCCGCCCATCCTTTGCGTCTCATGACCGGCATCGGCCCCAGTGGTCTCGCCAGGCGCTACAAAGATGGCTCCATCCTGGCCGCCGAGGCCCAGAATGCGCGCGAGCGCAAACTGGTCACGAAGAACACGGACCGGGTGCTGCGCGAGCTGGGCATGTCCATGACCGGCGGCAGTGACGCGCACTGGATCCACGACGTAGGAAACGCGTACACCGTGTTTGACGAGCCGATCTTGTCCACGGCCGACGTCGTGGATGCCATCCGGCGAGGACGCTGCCGCGGGGCAGGCATCACCACGGCGCGCCCGCTAGTAGCATGGCACAGGGCCCGCCTGGCGGGCCGCTTTGTGAAGCGCCTCTTCTGAGGCCAAAGGGAAGAGGGAAGGGAAAGGGGATTACTTGGCCGGAGCGCGCGTGGGAGCGTCACCGACGCTTTCCATCGCGGGGGCGATGCTGCGGTACCAGCGGCGCCAGGACTCGACCTGCTCAGAGAGGTCGTCCTTCTCGGCTTCGACGTCCTCGTAGACCTTGTAGAGCTTGGCGAGGCGCTCGCGCTCCTCTTCCAGCAGGGCTTCCAGCTCGCGGGCGCGCTCGGCGTCCTTGCTGTTCTCGCGCAGCTG
>JBFKLD010000116.1:0-5006 GCA_041630755.1 Thermoplasmatota archaeon | reverse complement strand
GCGACCTCTTCGGGCGCCCCCGCGGCGAAGTGCTCGGCATGTCCGTCCAGGCGCTGCTTGATGGGCCCGTTCCAAGTGTCCCCGGAGGCCAGATGGACCGCACCGTCGGGCGCGGGGACGAGAATGCCCACATCCATCTGCGCCGTGCCCGCCTCGATGACCGCGGGCCTGCCAATGTGCTTCTCGTGCGCGATGTCACCGCGGAGCGCCTGGCTGAAAAGGCCCTCGAAGAGGCGCACAAGCGCGAAAAAGAAGTGGCCCGCCTGCAGGAGCAGGAAGCGATCCGCACCCGCTTCCTGGACCGCGTCGGGCAAGAGCTGGCCCACCACATGCGCCCGCTTCTCGACCACGCCGAAAGCATGCGCGTCGGCGCCTACGGACCGCTTGTGGACGAGCAGAAGAAGGCCCTGCGCGTGATGGATTCAGAGATGCGCCACCTCGAATGGCTCATCCAAGAGCTCCTGGACACCGCCCACGTAGACTCGGAGGCATTGCCTCTGCATCGTGACGCAGTGGACCTGCAAGACCTCGTCGAAGCGTGCCTCGAAAACTCACAGCTGGCGTTCGACGGCAAGGGCATCGACGTGCGCACCAATCTGCACTCCGCCTGGGTCCATGGCGACCCGCAGCGGCTTGGCCAAGTGGTCGGAAGCCTCCTGTCGAATGCGTACCAATTCACGAAGGAAGACGGCCACGTAGACATCCACCTCACCACGGAAGGAGGCGAAGTGACGCTGCAAGTCAAGGACGACGGAGGCGGATTTGAGCCGGCGCGGGCAAAGGATCTGTTTGCGGCATTCCCGGAAGAAGAGAAGGAAGGCGAAGGCGTCGGCTTGAGTCTCTTCATCGCGCGGGGCATCGTCGAGCGCCACGGAGGCAGCATTGAAGCCGAGAGCGCCGGCAGCGGCAAAGGAGCCACGTTCACGGTGCGCATCCCAGCCCAGACAGAGGCGCCGCCCCAGATGGAAGATCCAGAGTACTAGAAATTGAAGCCTTCCGCGGGCGTGAACTCCATGTCCGCCGGGAAGCGCCCAGGGTCGAGGTCGTTGCCGCGACCATCCACGGCATCGGCCAAGCGCTCGCCAAGAGCCAGGCTGCGCATGACGCCAAATCCGTTGTCGCCGGAGAGCACGAACAGATTGTCGTGACCCGGCACGGCGCCGCAGACCGGCCGCTTGTCCGGCGTGGCCACGCACAGACCCGCCCAGCCTTGCCGCCAAGCAGCATCGCCGCCATCGCGCAAGCGCCGCACCACGCGTTCAGCAATGCTGTCCCGGAAGCCCGGGCTGGCGGCTTGGTCGTAGTCATCCGGGTCAAAGCCGCGAAGCTCCGTGCCGTTTCCAGCCAAGACGCCCGTGTCGCTTTCGGGCCGCACATAGAACCCGTGCACCGTGTCGTGCACGATGGGCACATCGCCGGGCATCTGGATGGCCGCCAGCTGCGTGCGGTACGGGATCAACGGCAGCGGGCTGCCAAGCGCGCGAAGAATGCCCGGCGTCCACGCCCCCGTGGCCAGCACCGTGGCTTGCGCGTCCGAAGCCACCGGAGCCACCCAAGGCGCCGTCTCGAAGGTGACGCCCTCATTGTCGAGGCGTCCACGCAAGACTTGCACCAAGTCGCCGGCCTCCACCACCCCGTCCTCCTGTGCGACCAGGATCTCTTCACCCGGCTCGAAGCGGACTTCCGGAAATTCACGGGCCGCCTGCGCCGCGCCCATGCGTTCCGGCTCCTCCGTGTTGCGCTCCAGCCGTGCCTGCATGTCGTCGAGAATGGCGAGCTTGTCGCCCCTTGCCACCGTGATGGACTCCACCGGCTTCCACACGTGCCGCGCGCTCGCGTCGCCCTCGATCATCGCCAACGAGATCAACTCCCCAATGGCGCCACGGGTTTCGGCGATGAGCTTGTACTCCTCATCGCTCCACGTCATGGTGCTCACGATGCCGGCGGCCTTCCCGGTGGCCTCGCCACCGAGCGGACCACGATCTTGGACCGTCACATCATGGCCCCGCTCCACGAGGGCAAGGGCCGCACTGAGGCCCAAGGCCCCACCCCCCACAACACGCACTTCCACAGTGCCCCATGCCACCGGGGACCGTTTGGCCCTTCCGGCCCAGGCGTGGCTTTCTTCAGCGCCCGCGTCGAGTCCCGAGTGTGGCGCTTGCCAGCACCCTCGGCCTCGCATCGGGGCAGCGATTCCTGCTGCTGCACGTGCCAGACGAGCTGCGCATGCAGCTGCAGTTCATCCCCGATGACGTGCACATCGCCAACGTGCCCCGGGGCATGTTCGACGTTGCGCTGGTGTGCGCCCGCAGCAAGGGAGTTCTCCTGAAGGACCTGCCCCGCGTGCTGGAAGCCACGGCCCGCGACGGCTGCATCTGGGTCGCCTGGCCGGCCCACCGCATGGCCCCTGGAGAGCTGCAGGCCGACGAGGTGGATGATGTGGCGGCCAAGATGGGGCTTCGCGCCACGGACGCCCAGGCGCTCGATGACACGTGGACCGCCACCCGGTTCACCAGGTGAACCCCCACACGTTCATATACAACCTGCCTGTCGCGAGGCTACCGCCTCCGGGTGGTAGACACAGATCCTCGGTCCGCCGGGGGGAGTCCAGCATGGCAAAGAAGGAAGAATTCTCAGAAGACTTCCGGTACCTGGTCCGCATTCAGAACACGGACTTGGACGGGAAGAAAAGCGTCGCCAGCGGCCTGACCGGCCTCAAGGGCGTCAACAACCGCTTGAGCCGCGTCGTCGCGGACGCTGCCGGCCTCGACCGCCGCCAGCGCCTCGGTGACCTGAGCGACGAAGACATCGACAAGCTCGTGAAGGCGGTCGAAGAGATCGGCGACAGCATCCCCTCCTGGATGCGCAACCGCCGCCTCGACCCCGACTCCGGCGATGACTTGCACCTCATCGGCACCGAGATCGACATGACGGTTCGCGAAGACCTGAACCGCCTCAAGAAGATCCGCTCCTGGCGCGGCATGCGCCACGAGAAGAACCTGCCCGTGCGCGGTCAGCGCACGAAGAGCAACGGCCGCACTGGAATCACCGTTGGTGTCCAGCGCAAGAAGAAGTAACCCTGGAGGAGTGAAACATGGGACAACCTAAACTTCCGAAGAAGAAGTACGACACGCCCAACCACCCCTGGCAGGGCGACCGCATCAAGCTCGAGCACGAGATCAAGAAGAAGTACGGTCTCAAGAACAAGACCGAGATCTGGAAGGCGCAAAGCCGCCTGCGCCAGATCCGCAGCCAGGCGCGTGTTCTTGTGAGCCGCACCCGCAACCCGGACGACAAGCAAGCGCACCGGGAAGCCAAGCTTCTCTTGACGAGCCTCTACGCCCGCGGCTACGTGGGCGAAGAAGCCACCCTGAACGACGTTCTGGGTCTCGACGTGGAGCGCATCCTCAACCGCCGGCTGCAGAGCCAGGTGTACCTCAAGGGACTGGCCCGCACGCCCAAGCAGGCGCGCCAGTTCGTGAGCCACGGCCACATCCGCATCGGCGCTCGCCGCGTGACGGTCCCCAGCTACACGCTGACCCGCGCTGACGAGGAAATGATGGAGTTCGACCCCACGAGCGCCGTGGCCAGCGAGGAGCACCCCGTGCGCCCGAAGGCCCCCGGCCAAGAGATCGTCGAAGCCGTGGAAGCTGCGGCCCCCGCCGAAGCACCTGCTGAAGCCGAAGCACCTGCTGAAGCCGAAGCCCCCGCTGAAGCCGCCGAAGCACCTGCTGAAGCCGCTGAAACCAAGGAGGCCAGCGAATGAGCAAGAAGGGAGTCGCGCACATCTTCGCGAGCTACAACAACATCATCATCACCGTGACCGACGCCACCGGCGCCGAAACCATCACCAAGTGCAGTGGTGGCATGGTCGTCAAGGCCGACAAGGACCAAGGCGGCCCGTTCGCGGCCATGTCCGCCGCGCAGCGCGTGGCTGACTCGCTCAAGGAAAAGGGCTACTCCACCGTGGACATCCGTGTCCGCGGCTACGGTGGCAACAAGTCCAAGAGCCCCGGCCCCGGCGCGCAAGCGGCCATCCGTGGCCTGGCCCGCAGCGGCATCATGGTCGGACGCATCGAAGATGTGACCCCCGTGCCCCATGACGGCTGCCGCAAGAAGGGTGGACGCCGCGGTCGCCGGGTGTGAGCATGAAGCTCGAGATCCGCGAACTCACGGACACCCACGCCAAGCTGAAGATCGAAGACGTTCACCCTTACCTCGTGAACGCCCTTCGCCGGACGCTGCTGGCCGAAGTGCCGAAGCTCGCCATCGACAAGTGCACCTTCTACGACAACACGAGCGCCCTGTTCGATGAAGCCATCGCACACCGGCTCGGACTGCTGCCGGTCCCCACGGACCCCAGCACGCTGAACCTGATGGACGCCCGCGACGAAGAAGGCAACCCGACTTACCTGGTGCGCTACACGCTCACCAAGGAAGGGCCCTGCACCGTCACCAGTGGTGACCTCGAACCCGAGGACCCCAAGTTCGCCATCGTGGACCCCGACATCCCCATCGTCGAGCTCCTCGAAGGCCAGCGCTTGATCCTCGAAGCGGCTGCCGAACTCGGCCAGGGTACGGAGCACGCCAAGTGGCAAGTCTGCCACGCGGTGGGCTACAAGTACTACCCGTCGGTCAAGGTGGACGCCAAGAAGATCACCGCCGAGCAGGCCGAACAATGCATCAAGGAAACGCCGCAAGGCATCCTGGGCGTGGACGGCGGCAAGCTCGTGGTCCTCGATGAAGAGAACGTGAACAAGGCCGACCGCGCGGAGCAGATCTGCGGCGACGCCTTCCAGGTCAGCTACAATGACCGCGCGTTCATCTTCCGCTTCGAGACCGATGGCAGCCTCAAGGCAGAAGACGCTCTCATGAAGGCCTTGGACCTCCTGAAGGAACGGTTCAAGATCTTCGGCGAAGCCGTCGACGTCGCGTAAGCCTCAAGAAGGGGCCGCCTGTCGGCGGCCTCAACCCCTTTCCCCCTTATCCCCATCCGCAAGGGTAGT
>JBFKLD010000115.1:0-5009 GCA_041630755.1 Thermoplasmatota archaeon | reverse complement strand
CGGGTTCGAATCCCGTCGGGCCCGTCACACGGGGCGTGCGCGCCACGCCGCCGCAGCCGCAAAAAGCGCCAAGGGTACGAGGCTCATGAGGCTCATCGTGGGGTCCATCCCTTGGCCGACTTCCGCCACGAGGATGGCTTGGGCACTCGTGGCAAATGCCATGAGGGCGACACAAGCAACGTACAATCCCTCCGGCCGGACCATAGCAGAACATCCGCGCTTCTGCCTTTAGACCCCTCCCGCAAGAATGTCGGGTCTTTCCGGTACGCTCATGAGAAACCCGTCGGTGGCTGGGCCATGCGCGTCCTCCCGGTGCTGCTGATGCTGGCCCTGAGCGGATGCACGGGGGGCTTCCTCGCGCCCCCCGAGAGCGCGTACGTGTTCACGTGCGAGGTGTTCGTGCCCCGCGCGGGCCCCATGGAAGTGGTCGTCCACCAGGAAGAGGGCGCCACGGATCCTGTGGTTCCTGGGGGCCGCTTGCGCTCGGAGCTGCAGCGGGTGCGCGACAACGCCTCGGAGGCTGTCCGGCTCCAGCTGCGCACCGTGGATGATGCCCCTGACGTGTGGGATGCCCAGACCCTCAAGGCATGGGCCGAGCGCGCCATGCGCAGCCGCGGCTTCGGCGATCCGCCGCGCCTCCACGTGCTGTGGATGAAGGAGGTCCCCGGACCCGAACCTGCAGGCATGGTCGTCGTCCCCGGCGTCGTGGCGGTGAGCGACAACGAAGTGGCACGCGCCGCCCAGATGCTGGGCGCGCCCCGGGACGAAGTGGCCACGGCCGTGTTGCTGCACTACGCGGGCCATGCCTTGGGCACGGTCAACCGTGGGGTGCCGATCCAGGATGCGGACCTGGCAAAACGTGAAGGCCCCCCGGGACATGACCCCGACCCGTCCGTGATGCACATCGGTTGGCACGAAGCAGAAACTGCCCCAGCGGTGACGCTGGCGTACCCCGATGACATTGTGGCCGATTGGCAGGCCTTGTACGCAAAGGGGGCCTGCACGTGAGCCAGCTTGGCAACGATGCGCTGCGCCTCGCGGTGCTCCAGAATCTGGACAACATCCGGACCCTCTTCATGTGGGCCGAATCCACCAAGGACCTGGACGAAACGATCCAGCACTTGGACCAGGCGAACCAGCTTCTTGGCGAGGCCGTCGAGAACCTGCGGGCGCTCAAGGGTTGAAAGGAAAAGGCACGTCGCCGGCTCAGGCTTCGTAGGCGGTGATCGCGGCTTCGGGCTGCATCGCAAGGAAGTGCAGGATGCCGGCGCTCAGGTCCACGGCGGTCTGGAAGCCGGCTTCGAGGTCTTCTTCGCTGCCGGCCATCAGAACCATGGTGTCCCAGGTGTCCTCAAGGTGCCAGAAGGGGTACGCGCCCTGCGGGCTCGTGGCAGGCACGTCGCCGGGCAGCTGCCATTCTTCGAAGTTGCTGATGAGGAAGCCCGTGGGCACACCGAGGCTGAAGAAGTGCGCGTAGTCGCTGCGGCCGAGGCTGATGCCTTGGTACTTGATCATGTCCTCGGGGATGCCGATCTGGCTTTGCAGCATCTGGACGTGCGCCTTCAATTCGGGGCTGTTGTCATCGAAGTAGATGGGGGCGTCCACGCCGGGCCAATTGAGGCCGATCATGTCCAGGTCGAGCATGCCGGCGAAGGTGATGGGCATGTGCTGGCCATCCTCGTCCACGAAGGGGTGGTTGCCGTCCACAATGGCTTCGGCGAAGGCGCCGCTTCCCTGCAGGCCGCGCTCCTCGCCGTCGAAGGCCACGAACGCGATCGTGTAGTACGGGTCGAGGGCGGCGAAGGCCTTGGCGAGGTGGACCGTCATCATGGTGCCGCTGCCGTCGTCGTAGGCGCCTTGGCTGCGGGCGCGCGCTGGCGAGTCACCGCCGTTGACGGTCATGTCGTAGTGGGCGCCCACGACGACCCATTGGTCGCGCACTTCGCCCCAGAGGATGCCCGCGATGTTCTCTTGCGGGATGCCGTTTTCAAATTCTTGGCGCCACACGTCGAGGCCGCTTTCGTTGAACATGGCCGCCAGGGCGTCGCGGGAGCCGATGTGGGCGTCCGTGTTGGCGGCCCGGTCGGGGTACGTGGCGGCAAATTCCTTGAGGTCTGCCAGCAGCGCAGCCGCGTCCACCGAGGGGACGTCGGGCGTTGTGTAGGCGGAGGATTCTTCGGTGTTGTCGGCGGGGCTGACACAGCCCGCGAGCACGGCGCCAAGGAGGATGGCGGCGAGGACGGTACGCATGCGTCGCCCGAGGATTGTGGCGCTATCAGGGTTGCGGGCGCTCAGGGGCCGGCTTGCGTGGTGAAGCCGAAGCCAACTTCTTCGGCGGTTCCGACGGCTGCGATCTCTTGCGGCAGTCTGCCCGCGCGCACGTCTTGGAGGCGGTACGCCACATGCGGCACGTCGGCAAACCGAGGAAGCATGCCGACAAGGTGTCCGTCGCCCACGACCACGACGCCGTGCTGGATGGTGGGAAGCGCTTCGCGGATGGCTTTGGCCATCTTCTCGTCTCGCTCTGCGATCACGACGCGGTGCACGGTCGGGAAGTCCTTGGCAATCTGCTCCATCGTCGCGGCCGGGTCGTCTTGGTAGCGCCGGATCTCGTCTTCGACTTCGTCGCGGGCATTCTTGCGCAAGCCATTGAAGGCGCCCTTGGCGGCCATGCCGAGGCCGCGGAAGCGCTCCTTCCAGCTCATCTCGCGAAGGGCGCGCCGAAGCGTGTCCTCGACGGGCGGGTCGATGAGGTACATCTTTGCGCCCACGTCGCGGGCTCCGAAGGCCGCCGCGAGCATCTCCTCGCCCGGCTCGGTGCCGTACTGGGCTGCCATGTCCTCCTGGAACTTCATGAGCTTGGTGTGGATGAATCCGGCCTTTGCGTGCCCGGTCTCCAGGCCGCGGTGGCGGGCAAGCATCCCTTGGAAGCGGCCTCTGTCAAGCTCAATGAAGACCGCGTCGGGCTTGAGGGCCCCGATGGCGCCGCGCACGGCGTCCCCGATGTTGAAGACGTGGCCTGTTCCGATGAAGGTCAGGCGCGGCTCGCTGTCCACGCACTCCACCTGGAGCGCTCCCTTAAAGCGTCGTCGCCCTCCGGCCCGTGTGCGCGTGCACGTGAATTGTGCCATCAGCCTCGACGGCCGCCTCGCCAACCGCGACGGCAGCCCGCTGCGCCTGAGCGATGCGCACGACATGCGCCGGGTGCACGGCTTGCGTGCCGCGTGCGACGCCATCTTGGTCGGCGTCGGGACGGTGCTCGCAGACGATCCAAGCTTGCGCCTGAAGCAGGATCTGGCCGAAGGCAACGATCCGACGCCGGTCATCTTGGACACCGGTGCGCGGGTGCCTGCCGGTGCGCGTGTGATGCGTGAGGGCACCCTCTGGGTCCATGCGGATGATGTGCACCCGACCGTGCCGCCGGGGGTGGTGTCGCTGCCGGTGCCACGGGGCACCCGGGGTGTGGACCTGGAAGCCATGCTGGAGGCGCTGGAGGGGCACGGCATTGGTTCGCTGCTGGTCGAGGGGGGTGCTGCGGTGCTGCGCTCGTTTCTCGAGACGGATGCGTGGGACGTGCTGACGGTGTACCAGGCGCCTGTGGCGGTGGGTGGCGGGCCAAGTTTCCCGGGCATCGGGGAGGCCCCCTGGTGGCCCCATGCGGTGCCGCAGGCCCAAGGAGCCGGAGTCCTGTGGACCATTTCGCCGCAACCGCTATAAGTGGGGGCAGGTCCACGGGGCTTCGTGGGCAACATCCGTCCGACCTACATCAAGCGCGTCGCGATTGACCTCGTGAAGAAGTACAACGACGAGTTCAGTGACGACTTTGAGCACAACAAGTCGGTTGTCGACCAGCTCACGGACGTCAAGACGACGTCTTTCCGCAACCGCATCGCGGGCTACGTCACGTCCTACCGCAAGAACTGGGAGGCCGCCACGGTCGAACAGGACGAGGACGACGTCGCTGCGGCCTGATCTCTTTCCTTTGTGATGTTCCGCGCGTTGCGCGGGTGTGTTTCTCGGAAGGCGACGCACCACCCATAGCTACTCAATAGTGGGTAGCCACTCGTTCTTGATATGCTACCGGGGGCTGGACGGCTCGTGCACCCGGCTCTTGATGCCCTTCGCGATGGGCAGATCATCCTCCTCTACGACGCCGACGGCCGCGAGGAAGAGACCGACATGGTCGTCGCAAGCCAAGCCATCACGCCCGACGTGGTGCGCACCATGCGCCAAGATGCCGGCGGCCTGCTTTGCACGGCCCTCGCCCCGCGCGTCCACCGCGCACTGGGCCTGCCCTTCCTGACGGACGTCGTCCAAGAAGCCGCATCCACGAACCCCGTGCTCAAGGGTCTGCTGCCCAACGACATCCAATACGACGGCAGCAAACCCGCCTTTGGGCTCACCATCAACCACCGGGACACCTACACCGGAATCACCGACGCCGACCGCGCCCTCACCATCTCCCGCCTCGCGGAGCTGGCCTCCGATGTCGACGTCCTCGGCGAAGAGGCTGCCCGCGAGCGCCTCGCCGCAGAGTTCCGCAGCCCCGGCCACTGCATCCTCCTCAACGGCGCCGACGGCGGCCTGGCCGCCCGGCAAGGGCACACCGAGCTGAGCCTCGCCCTGGCGGAAGCAGCAGGCATCACGGGCAGCACCACCGTCTGCGAGATGCTCGACCCCCTCAATGGCCAAGCGCTCAAGCGCCAAGACGCCGAAGCCTACGCCAAGAAGCATGGCCTTGTCTTTTTGACTGGCGAGGACGTGGTGCGCATGTGCCCCGTCCCCACGTCCGTGTGATGACCACCGGCGTCTTCGACATCCTCCACCCTGGCCACGTCCACATGCTGGAAGAAGCCGCCAAGCTCGGCGACGAGCTGGTCGTCGTCGTGGCCCGCGACGAGAACGTCGCCAAGGAGAAGCACCAACCCATCACCCCCGAGGAGCACCGCCGCCACATGGTGGAGGCGCTCAAGCCCGTGGACATCGCCGTCTTGGGCCACCGGGAGGAT
>JBFKLD010000114.1:0-5068 GCA_041630755.1 Thermoplasmatota archaeon | reverse complement strand
ACGCCCTCAACGTGGTCGCTGTCGCGCTCGAAGACGGCATGATGACCCCCGGCGGCGGCGCTGCTGCCACCGAGATCGCCCTGCGCCTGCGCGACTTCGCCACGACTGTCGGCGGCCGCGAGCAGATGGCCATCGAAGCTTACGCCAACGCCTTCGAAGTCGTGCCCCGCACGCTCGCCGAGAACGCTGGCCTGGATGAGATCGACATCCTGCTGAGCCTCCGCCGTGCCCACAAGCGCGGCAAGAGCACCCACGGTGTCAACGTCTTCACCGGCAAGATCGAGGACATGGTGGCCAACAACGTCATTGAGCCCCTGCGCGTCGGCACCCAAGAGATCAAGGCGGCCACCGAGGCCAGCGTCATGATCTTGCGCATCGACGACGTCATCGCTGCCAAGTCCTTCTCCGGCGGAGAAGGCGGCGCCCCCGACATGGGTGGCATGGGCGGCATGGGCGGAATGGATTTCTAACCACGAAATCTCGCTGCGCTCGATTTCGTGGGGTTGCTGGGGCTCCGCCCCAGACCCTGCGGCGGGTCGCTTCGCGACCCACCTGTTTCCCTTCTTCCTCTTCCTTTGTTTTCGCGTCAAGGCGCGCCGGCGTTCACTCGTAGATGCGCTTCAGCGCTGCCTTCCACTTCGTGCGGTAAGCCTCGCGTGCTTCTTTCGATGGCAACCCGTGGTGGCGGATGGTCACGGTCGTCTTGTCGCTGCGCGCCGTGAAGTGGATCTCGACGGTGCTCTTCTCGTCTGCGTGCCAGAACCAACGGAGCATCTTGCCTGGGTCGGCACGTCGCACTTCGACGCGTGCGCCCTCGGTCTCCCATGTGGAGCCCTCCAGCCAACGAGCGCCGGCAAGAAAGGGCGTGGCCACGATCTGCTCGTATGCCTCTTCACTCCCCATGGCCACCGTCTTCGAGCAGCTCACTTGGAAGTCGCCGGTGCTTGATTGGCCAACCTCGCGCATGCCTCTGGCGCGCTCGTAGTCAACGCTGAGGGTCTGCACCCACCAGGGGTCCAGATCAGGAGCATCGCTGCGCAATTGGCGGGCGCGCGCAGCATGATCGACGGCGCCATACGCATCCATCATGGCGTACCAATGGCTGCGCGGGAAACCCGTGGCTTCCAAGACGCGCGCTTCGTCGATTCCGACGTCTGTCACAAAGGGGGGAAGAGTGGGGGATGAAAAATCAGTTCCAGATCGGCACGCGGCTCGAACGAAGCGTCTCCAAGCGGCCCCAGTCGACGTCCTTGTGGAAGAAATCCTCCTCCTCGCTGCGCCGGGCGGCGTCCACGAATCGGCGGCTGGTCTCCGGGCACTGCCCGATGAGCTCCATCTGGTTCAAGGGAAGCCCGATGGCGCGGCCGGCGGTCTCGACGTCCATCAGGAGCTGCAGCGGCACGTGGGGGCTGTAGTCCAGGTCGAGGAGCTTGCGGGGGCGGTGGAGGGCGGTTTGGACCTTGACGACTTGCATCGAAGGTTACGTTGTCCTTCGACCATTACCACCTCATTGGCGAATGGGCGGAATCGTCACGTCTTCGGGCGCTTCTGGGCCGGGATGGCTTGCCCCTTCTTGCGCTTGATCGCCGACACGGGCGCGCTGGGGGCCACGGACGGCTTTTCTGGGGGCTTCCAACCCTTGTGGTAGACAGGGTAGAAGACCGGGATGATCAGCATCGTCGCCAGGAAGATGACCAGGATGCTGGCCGTCGTGGCGATCATGGTGCGGCTCACGGCCACATTCTGGATGGCGATGAAGAACGCAAACGCGCCCGCGGTGGTGATCGCACTGAACAGGATGGCCTTCCCAGTCGTCTCGAAGACCGTCCGGGAATTGCCCACCTGCCGCTGATTCCAGATGATGTGGACGGCATAGTCGGTGCCGATGTTGAAGATGAACACCACGGGCAGCATCAGGGTGATGGCCAGGCCGATGTCCAGGAACGGCAGGATGCCGAGCCACCAGAGGCTCGTGAGCCCGGCAAGCGCCGTGGCGACGATGGTGGCCTTCAAGTTCCGCGTGAAGGCGAACACGAGCAGGAACAAGATGCCTGTGGCCGCGTACGACATGTAGCTCAGCCATGGAAGCTGGCTCTCTTGGAACAGGTAGTTGGTGGCCGTGTTGCCTACGAAGGCCACATGGACTCCTTCAGGGGGGCTGCCGCCGAATTGACGGTTGGCTTCGTCCACGGCCGCCCACACCTGGTGCCATACCTCTTCGGCCTCCTCAAAGGTCTCGGCGCGCACGCTGAACGTCATGGCGGCCATGTTGTTGGTGGGGTGGTTGACGATGATGCTGGCCAGCTCGCGCATGGGCGAATTGAACATCGCATTCACTTCCGCCACAATCTCCTCCTCGGTCTCGGGGAAATTGTCCACTTGCTGGTTGGCGCCGCCGGGGAGGATGTCGCGGTCCACGATGGCGCCGGAGACGATGTCCATGCCTGCGCCTTCGGGGCCACCCTTGACGGTGAGCCACGTTTCGATGAAGAACGGAACCGTGCGCAGAGTGTCGTCGATCACCCGGTCCTTGTTCTTCAGGTTCGCTTCGATCAGACGGTAGTACTCGATGGCTTGCGGCGTGAGGATGCTGGGGCCCTCGAAGGTGAGGATGTTGGCCTTCACGTCCGGCTCCGGCATCTCGTAGAACCAACGCAGGCCCTGCTCGTGCTCCTGCCGGATGGGGTCATCCGGCCGGTAGTTCTTGCCCGGGTCGCCAAAGGCTTCCGGCGCGAGGGTGGTGCTGCTGAAGTATGCGCCAACTGTGATGGCGACCACGAGCACGAGGACGAGGTAGCGCACCTTGGACACGCCGCGCGCCAGGGCGGGCATGGTCTTGCTTGGGGTGAAGCTGCCGCCCATCTTCTCCGAGCCTCCCACCAGCGTGAGTGCTGCCGGGATGAATGTGATGGTGAGGATGTAGATGGCTGAGATGGCCACCGCTGAGAGGAAGCCAAGCTGTGCCATCAGCAGGCTTGGGCTCACGATCATCACGATGAGGCCAAGCACCGTCGTCAAGGTCGCGATGAACATCGCAAGGCCCGCACGCTCGCCGGCGTAGCTGAACGATTCAGCGTCCGACGATCCCTTCGACTTGTGCTCGATGAACTCATTGATCATGTGGATGGCATAGTCGATGCCGACACCCATGATCAGCGGGACGATGGTCATGTTGAGCGTGTTGAGGGCGATGCCCATGTAGCCCATGGTGCCGTAGGTCCACGTGACGCCCACACCCAATGCGGCGAAGCTGATGGCGATCGCGCGGCCGTTGCGGAATGCGATGAACAGGCAGATGATGATGAACAAGCCGATGATGGGCATCAGCTTCGCCATGTCCTCCTCCACCAGCGCGCTGCTGTGCGCGTTGGCCACCGGCAAATCCACCGTGAGGAGGGGGGGATTTTCCGGGCCGAATACCGTGAATTCGGTTTCTCCATTGGCCACGGCTTGGACATACTTGTCGCGGGCGGCGATGATCGACTCGCCCAGATCACGCATGTCCTTGTCGTTGTTGGCGGCCGGCATGAACAGCATCGCGCCGTGCGTCCAACTGGGGCTTGCGATGGCATCCACGGGGTCCAGGAGCGCGCCCTTCACCACGTTGTCAACCACAAGGTAGCGCTGGGCTTCGTCGCGCGTCTTGTAGCCCGGCAGGCGGAAGTCTTCCTCCGTGGCGCGGTCCTCGCCGCCGGCCACGGTCCAGTTGACGAGCGCGTAGATGTTGGAGATGGAGATGGTGCGGTCGAAATCCGTCTCGGTCTGGATGAAGTGCTTCATCTCTTCCATCGCGCGCACATACACTTCGTCCGTGATGTTGCGCGGGTCAGGCGCGACCGTGTAGGGGGTCGGGAATTGGTCGCCCTCGGTGCCAAGCAAGACCGCGGTGTCCCGATGCTCCAGTTTCGCGTTGTCGGCCGCCCAGTTGGAGAAGTCTGTGCCTTCATCCACGTGCAGCTGGAATGTGACTTGTTGGGTGAATGTGGAGCGGAAGTTCTTGGTCAAGTTCTGCGCCGCTTCCGTGTTCGGGTCGCCGCGCGGCAAGACATCGGCCACGTCCACGTTCGTCGTGATGAGCGTCACGCCGTAGCCAAAGACCAAGGTCAGCAGGAGGACGACCGCAACCACCGGCTTGGCGTTGCGGCTGCTCCAGAGCGAAAGTCCAGCGATGCCCTTGGCCATCGCTTGATCGAGGGAAGCCACCGGCCCATCCACCGGCCCGACGGTGAAAAGGGTTATCGGACCTAGTCCAGGTAAGTGGAGCTTTCGAGGAGGTCGGCCAACCGGCGCGAGACCTCCTTTGCCTCTTCCTCCGTCATCTCGCCCTTGGACGCCATGCGCTGGATGCGTTCGCGCAATCTCTTGCGGATGGTCCCGGGGTCATACCGGACCCAGCGAAGCATGTCTCCGACCCGGCTGCCTTCCATGATCTGCTCGGCGGTCCAGGAACCGTCGTCGGCCACCTCGACGATCGCCTCAGGCGTTTCACCGAACAGGTTGTGGTAATCGCCCAAGGTGTCCTGGTACGCACCGACAAGGGCGACGCCCAGCCAGTAGCGCTCGCCCGGGGCGATGGGGTGCACGGGCAAGTCGCCGCGGGTGCCTTGCGCATCGATGAAGCGCCGCACCTCGCCGTCGGAGTCGCAGGTGATGTCGGCAAGCGTCGCCGCATCCGTGGCCGGCTCGCGCAGCCGCTGCAGGGGCAAGACGGGGAATTGCTGCTTGACGCCCCAGACGTCGGGCAGGCTCTGGAAGAGGCTGAAGTTGGCCACGAGCTTTCCGCCAAGCAAGTCGCGTGCCTGGTGGTATTCCTCGCTTTCCGTTTCGTCTTCGGCTTCGAAGATGCGCTTGATGTCGGCCAGCGTGGCACGAAACAGCCGTTCGGCGCGTCCGAGGGCCTCCAGCCGCAAGTGCCCAAGGTCGAACAAGTTGAGGATGTCCTCGCGGTGGGCGATGGCGTCGTGGAAGGCTTCGAAGGCGTTCTTGCGCGACAACCCCGCGCGCACTTCGTAGAGATTCCAAAGCGGCGTCGGGTCGTCATCTTGCGGGGCGTCGTCTGGGGCAATTT
>JBFKLD010000113.1:0-5080 GCA_041630755.1 Thermoplasmatota archaeon | reverse complement strand
GATCACTTTGCCGCCCGCGGCTTCGATGATGCTGCGGGATTCCTCGACGGGCACCTCCTCGTCGCCGTTGGCCAGAATGCCGACGATGCGGCCACCCCAGTCGCGTGCGATTCCCTCCATGTCGAGAATGTCGTCCAGGCGCACATCGGGGTAGCGTGCCATCAGGAGCTTCATGAACTGGGCCCGGCCCGATTCAGGGAGCCCCAGGAATGCCCGTGCCCGCGTGAAGATGTGCTCGGTCTCGGGGGGCCCGCCAAGTGCAATGATCTGGCCGCCGAACTGGGTGCGGTGCGCGGCAACGATGGAGGCCGCAGCGCCGAGGCTATGGGCCACGATGAGACGCACATCGTGCTCCTCCATGGCCTTCTCCAACGCCGCGGCGAACATCGGGATGCCGCCGCGTCCCGGGGTCTTGCCGTGACCGGGGCCGTCGATGGCGATGACGCGGTAGCCGCGCTCCGTCAGAGGTTCGATGAAGGCACAAAGCTGGAGGCCACGGCCTTCCCAGCCGTGCATCAGCAACGCCACGGGAGCTTCGGGGGCCCCGAAGGCAACGGCATGGCAGCCGCCGACGAGGACTTCTTGGCCTTTCTTTCGCCACGCGGTCTCCCGCGGACGCTCGCCGTGGTCACGGCAGGTCACAAAAAGCCGCACCGCCAATCGTTCCCGCAGGGGAGCGGGCAGGATGCGGAGGGTGAAACGGATGAGGGTGAGCACAACGCGCCAGTCGGCACGTGGCCCATAGGGATGCCGGGTGGCATCGCAGGGCACTGCCCGAAGACAAGGCCGCAAATAGGCCCAGCCATACAGTGACCGCATGGACGATGCCCAAAATCAGGCCGCCATCTGGGTGGCCATCGCGTTGGTGGGGGTGTTGCTTGTCACCGTCGCGACGCGCTGGTCCTGGGGAGGCCACATGGGGATGTGGATGGGGTTCCCCGGGCTGCTGGTGTTGATTGTGCTGGTCTACTTGGTCACCCGCAAGCGAAGGTGACCAGGACGGCAAGGCCCCTCTGGGGGTGCAAAGAGGAAAAGGTCGAGCAACGGGTTGCTTAGGCTGCGCGGACGTTCGTGGCGCGCGGTCCACGGTCCGAGGCTTCCGTGTCGAATTCGACGGTCATGCCCTCGCGGGGCTCACCGGCGAACGCGGAGTGGTGGAAGAAGATCTCCTTGTCACTGCCTTCGGTCTTGATGAAGCCGAAGCCCTTGTCGTCGATGAATTTGGTAATGGTTCCAGTGGCCATATCCATGGACTAGGCTTCAAACTACATAAGCGCGAAAACAGGCCAAGGTGCGCTCAGAAGTACTTCTCACGGAACCAGGCCGGGCGGTCCAGCCAGGAGAGCGTGCCCGTGATCGCCAAGGCGATGAGGGCCCCCGGAAGGCCGGCCCAGTCTCCCGCAACCATGTGCCAGACGGCGGCCACCAGAACGATGCCCGCCAGCGCCTCGGCAGCGTACCAGCGCGTCTTTGGCCACAAGAGCAGCACCGCACCGACGACTTCGGCAGCACCGATGATGCGCAGGAGCACTTCGGGGGTTCCAAGGGTGTCGTGGATCATGCCGACCATGCCCATCAGGTCCGCAGCTTTGGTGATGCCCGCAAAGAGGAACTGAAGGGCGCCCAGCACGGCGAGGACCCAGATGGCGATGGTTTTCTTGTCAGCCATGCGAAAGAAGATGCCCCGCCGGGCTTGAGTGTTTGGACGCGGGCCGCAACACGCGGATGGCACAATCCTTACAAGGCGCAAGGGGGCCTCAATCGCATGCGTTTTTTGCTTGCGATTCTCCTGATGGCCATGTTCGCCGGCTGTGTCGGGACAAGCCCCGTCGACGATGTAGCTGTGCCTGAGCCCATGGCCCAATCAGTGTTCGACGGCGACTTCCGGTTCCCGGACTCCCGCTCCCTGCCCCTCGTGGACGGCGTGCTGGATGTCTTGGACGGCGAGACCCAAGTCATTGCCTCCGAAGTGGACGGCAAGGACATCGCCATGACCGTCTGGCGCCCCGACCTGGACGGTGCGACCGCCGAGGACCTGGCGGCAGCCAACATTCTGGACGGCAAGGTGCCGGTCTTGATCCAAGCCAGCCCCTACTACACCCGCTCCGCGAACCGCGACGGCTTGGGCAACTGGCTCAGCGACGTCATCGTGCCCCACGGATACGCCTTCGTGGCGCTGGCACTTCGCAGCACCGGCGACTCCGGCGGTTGTGACGACTTCCGTGGCCCCAACATGGTGGCCGACATCAGCCAAGCCATTGACCACATCATCGAACAAGAGTGGGCAAGCGAGGACGTGGCATTCATCGGCATCTCCTACCACGGCGGCACGCCCTGGTACGCCGCCGGCAGCGGCCACCCGGCCGTCAAGACCATCGTGCCCATCAGCGGCACCATGAACGCGTGGGAAGTGTACCTTCGAAACGGCACCCCCGAAGTGCGCGCCCCCGCAATCATCCCGCTCTACGGCAGCAGTGCCCTCAGCAACTCCCAGCGCGACCCCGTCCACAAGGTGGACAACTTCGCCTGCGGTGAAGTCTGGGAAGCTTGGGCGTACGGTGTGTCCGATGCGATCTTGGCCGACCGCCAGCACGATGCCTGGTGGGACGAGCGCAACGCCAAGCCCAAGGTGATGGAGAACTACCAAGGCAGCGTGTTCATGGTCCATGGCTTCGAGGACTGGAACGTCGACCCGGCCGTGGCCATTCCGTTCACGCAGCAGTTTGCGGACTCCGGCCGCGAAGTGAAGCAACTGGTCGGCCAATGGGGCCACACCTACCCCGACACCGCAAGTGACGCGAACAAGCGCTACGACTGGGCCGAGATCCTTCTGCGCTGGTTCGACCGCGAGCTCAAGGGCCTCGACGTGGACGTCGGACCCGCGGTGCAAGTCCAGGACAACCAAGGCGCCTGGCGCGACGAGGCCGCCTGGCCCCCGAAGGACGCCACGCATCTGCGCTTCGCCGTCGCGGACGGCCTGCCGGCGCAAGCGGATCTCGGCACCGCGCAGGTTCTCACGCCGGCCGAATGGCTGACCTTCTCAACTGGGCCCCTGGACGAAGACATGCGCATCGCGGGCCTGCCCAAGGTCCACGTGAACGTGACTCCCCTCGGCCCGAGCGGCTACATGGGCGCGTTCCTTCTGGACAAGGCGCCGGACGGCACCGAGAAGCGCATCGGCTGGACCGGCATGAACTTCCGGTTCGCCGACGGCACTGAAACGCCCAAGGACGTCACCCCCAACGAGCCGCTGCTGCTGAAGATGGAGATCCAGCCCATGGATGCCGTCGTCCCCGCTGGCCACGAATTGGTGCTCCGGATCGGCGGCGTTGTGCCGGGCGACCGCATCATGCCGCCGCACCCGTACCCGTACATCTTCGCGCACGGGGATGGGTTCCTGGAGGTGCCCGTCATCGAGCGCGGCCCGGACGTGTTCTTCGAGCCGCCGCAGCCGTAAGGCGGCCCGATGCCCTTTCCCTCTTCCCCTCTTTGACGGTCGGCGTCCGATGGTTGTCCCCAACGCCCCATTCTTCCCCAAGGCCCCGCGCTTGGGACTTTAACCGCACGGTCGCGGTAATGCCAGCAATGGCCTCAATCGTGCGCGCAGCCCTTTGCCTGACCGTCCTGCTTGCGGCAACCACATTGCCCACGCAGGCAAGCCATGCCGATGTCGCAGGAGACCCGTACCGCGCATTGCGGCTTTCCATCTCGATCCAGAGTTGGAGTGGCGGAACCCACGTGATGGCGTACGTGGACGATGGCTTTGCCGGCGGCGGCATGAAGACGCTCCAGCTGAGCCGCGATGGCGTCGTGCTGGCCGAGGCGTTCAACGGCACACCGTACACCGTTGGCGTCACGGTGCCACCCCTTGCCCCCGACGCGTGCCACCGCTTCGAAGCGTACGGCGACACCTACTCGGGCTTGTGGCACGAGGCACGGCTGTCCTTTGGAAACTGCGGGCAGGCACCCGACCCCGACGCCTCTGGATTCTTCGAACCAGACACGCTGCAGATGCTTGCGCATCCCGTGTCCGGCCCCGTGTTCGACATGCATGTCCACCTGCGAGACTACGACACGCAATGGATGCAGGCATCGTTGAGCCTCGACCCCGGCCACCCACAAGTGCACACGTACCGCTACCTCGGTGGCTACTATGCCGACTTCCTGGCCCAAGGATATCCAGTCACGTACTGCGGCGCGATGACGATTGACGGCCTTGCCTACTTGGGCCACGAAGGCGAAGGCGAAGGCGAAGGTGAGGGGGCGAGCCCGCATGCGCGGGACCTGTACGTGCGCGTCGAGCGCGACGGCAGCGACTGCGAACCGTACCTCAACACCGCACCCACCGTGGACGCAGGCAACGACGACTGGCAACTGCCCGCGCACCGCCCGCTGCAATTCGTGGCGCACGTGGACGACCCCGACGAGGGGGACAGCCACACCGCGACCATTGACTGGGGTGACGGGTCCTCCGAAGCGGCCGCCGTCGTGGACGGAGTGATCCAGGCCGAGCACTGGTACCATGCCCGCGGAAGCTGGACCATCACCGTGTGCGTCGAGGACGCGGCGGGCGAGCAAGACTGCGATGCGCGCGTGCACACACAACGGGGAGCCCACGGCGAGCCGCACGGCAAGAACCCGGGCAAGCCCTGAATCACGCGGGCCGCATCCGCAACTCCACCATTCCCCCCAGGTCCACAACTTCGTGAATGACAAAATCCACGCGGCGCGGCAGAAGCGGCTTGCCCGCACCCAGCGTCACCGGCGCCACTTGCACGATCATCTCGTCCAGGAGCCCGGCGTCCAAGTATTGACCGACCAAGTCGCCTCCGCCGACGACCCAGACCTCCTTCCCGCCGGCGGCTTCGACAATCGCCGCGTGATGGTCGGCGACGTTGCCCTTGACGAACGTGACGCCCTTGGTGGGGGGCAAGTCGCGGGTGGTGAAGACGAAGCCCGGCATGGTGTACGGCCAGCCATGCTTGAGAACAAATTCGTACGTGGACGAGCCCATCACGACCGCACCGATGCGCTTGATGAACGGCGTGTACGTCTCCTTCTCCGGTTCCTTGAGCCAGTC
>JBFKLD010000112.1:0-5101 GCA_041630755.1 Thermoplasmatota archaeon | reverse complement strand
CCACTGGCCCGACGCCGAAGTGCACCTGCCGGTGCCCCTCGTGCTCGTCTTCTCGCTGTTCCTGTTTGCCAGCAGCTGGACCATCCACCAAGCAGAGAAGGCCATCAAGAAGGATGACCTGAAGGGCTTCAACAAGTGGTGGGGCATCACGATCTTGCTCGGCCTGGTGTTCCTGGCTGGCCAGGTCAATGAATACGTCGAGCTCATCAAGCACGGCCACACCCTCGGCAGCAGCCAATTCATCAGCAGCTTCTACATGCTCACCGGCACCCACGGTCTCCACGTCTTTGGTGGCCTGTGTGTGCTCATCATGATGTGGGTGCGCGGCATGAAGGGCCAGTTCAACGCGACGCGCCACGACGGCCCCGAAGCCGCCGCCATGTACTGGCACTTCGTGGACCTGATCTGGGTTGTCGTGCTGCTGGTCATCTACGTCATCCCGTGGCTGCAGGGCGCCTACTCGCACTGATGGAGCTGAGTGAAGAGCAGCGCAACGTCCGCAACCTCATCCGTGTGGTGAGTGGATTCATTGCGTGGCCGGCGCTGAGCATCAGCCTCGTCATGATGCTGGATCTCGAAGAGCACATCCTGCACATCGGCGGGCTGTTCCCGCTTGGCATTGCCGCCGTCATCCTCTTTTTCCTCGCCCCTCGCCTCGCGGTGAAGTGGGTCGATGCCTAACCTGGCCCGGTCGTTTGAAGCGGGCGTCGAGGCCACTGTGGCCTGGAGCGTCCACCGCAGCCGCACGGTGCTTGCGGCCTTCCTCGTCGCCGTGCTGGTCGCCGCACCCGGGGTGTTCCAGCTCGATGTCCACAACCGGATGACGGACTGGGTGGACCCCGCCGGCGAAGAGGAAGCCGCCTTCCTCGAGGCCGTGCAGGTCTTCGAGGGCCTCGTCGATTTCGAGCGCAGCCTCCTCACATACCAAGGCGACCACCCCGACGGCCTGCTCTCTCCAGAGAGCTTGCGCGAGCAAGAAGCGCTGGTGGATGCCGTGGCGGCGCGCACGCCCGCACTCACCGGCCACTTCAGTGCGCTGCGCTTCGTCCAATTGGCGGCCTACGAGGCCAGCAAGGCGCGCGGCCAAGACGCCGAGGCGCGCTTGCCAAGCGACGACGCAGAATTGGCCGCCGCGATTGCGCTGGCGCGCGAGACCCAAGCTTCGGCCATCGGCTACACGCTCACCGAAGACCTGCGCCGGGGCTACATCGGCTTCACCTTCGACACCCCACCTTTCACGCCAGAGGCGACCAAAGTCGGGGGCACCATCGCCCAAGCCATCGCCGCCTACTACGCCACGGCCCCACGCACCCTCGCCGACGAAGCCACAGCGCCGGTCGGCGTCGCATCGGTGAGTGCCCACATTGACGGTGTGCTGTACCAAGACATGGTCTTGCTGGGCGGCGCAGGCCTGCTTCTGGTTGCGGGACTCTTCTGGCTCAGCGCCAGGCACACGGCTTGGGTCATCGGCGGATTTGGCGCCCTGGCGGGAGGCCTTGTCATCATTGTCGGCACGTTGGGATGGTTCAACGTCCCGTTCAACGTCCTCAATTTCGCCGTCCTGCCGCTCATCCTCGGAAACGGCATCGACTACATGATCCACGTCTTGGCGGAGACAGGAACCGACAAGCGGCGCTTTGGCAAAGGCCTGGGAAACCACCTCGGCAAGGCGCTCGGCGTCCCGATTGTCCTTGTCACCCTCACCACCATGGCCGGCCTTGGCAGCCTCGGATTCAGCCAAAGTCCCTACTTGCGCCAGATGGGCATCCTCGGCGCCGCAAGCGTCGCGCTCATCGCGGTGCTGAGCCTCACCGTGCTGCCGGCATGGCTCAGCCTCAGCGACTCCAAGCACCGCCGCGTGCGCCCGGGACGCACCGGCGCCATCTTCGCCGCCAGCGCCCGCTTCGGCACCAAGCACCCCTGGCTCCTTGCGCTCATCGTCGCCGCGCCCACCGTCGCGGGCGCAGTCGCGTTTGCCAACACCGAATACCGCGTGGACCTCTTGGCCGGCGGGTTGCCCGAAGACGACCCGCGCATCGTCGCGCAGGAGCTGTTCGAGCAGGAATTCGCCACCGACGATGCCTGGTTCATCCTCATGCAAGGCGACGTCGTCAGCGAAGATGCGTGGGCGTTCCAAGATCGCCTGCGCGCGGCGCTGACGGAGCGGGGCCTCGTGGCCGGGGATGCCATCTACGACCTGCCGCGGCTGGCCAATGGCTACCATGACCAGCAAGACCCGGCCCGGGGGCTGCTGGCAGGCACCGGGTTCGAACCCCCGACGCGGGAAGCCACACCGGAGGAGAAAGTCGCGGCCATGCAAGCAGATCCGGCTTACGCCGATCTTCTGTCGCCGCTTCTTGACGACGGCCGGGGCGCACTCTACTTCACGCCCCTGCCAAGCGAACGCACCCTCAAGGACACCGACGTGGCCAGCCGTGCCTTCGAGCAAGCCGTGGAGGACGCGGAGCCTGGCGAATTGACGGTCCATGTCTACAGCTTCAAGCGCCTGGCGCGCGATTTCATGGCGGAAAGCCAGCAGAGCCTGCAGGTGCTCTACTTCGTGTCGCTTGCGAGCACCGCGGTCTTGTTCTATGGCGTGACCCGCGATGGCCGTGCGACGCTCATCGTCGCTCTGCCCGTGGTGCTGTCGAGCTTGTGGTGGTTCGGCCTTCTCAAGGTGTTTCTCGGAAGCGTCGGCGTGTACCAGCTCATCAGCTTGGTCTTCATCACGAGTCTCGGAAGCGACTACGCGGCGTACCTTGTCTACAAGGTGCGAAGCAACGGGTTGGATGGCCTGAGCAGCACCGGCCGCGCGGTCCTCTTCTCCGCCATCACCGATGCCGGCGCATTCCTTGTCTTCAGCCTCACGCAGGTGCGAAGCGGCGGGCAGATGCTTGTCGGCGCGGCACTGGCCGTGCTAGCCGTGCTGCTGGCTACACTTGCGGTGGTTCCGCCACTTCTTGCCCGAGCCGGGCGCGCGCCACGCGCAAAGCTTCCGTGACGGGGTCTCCGGATTCAAGCACCGGCACCAGGTGCTCTTCAATCGTCGCGATGTGGGCGTGCGCCGCCTTGCGCACGGCCGCAGTTGCTCCGTCGCGGATGGTGAAGAAGCCCTCGATGACCGCGCCTGCATTCACCATGAAATCGGGAGCATACAGGACGCCCGCCTCCACCAGCGCCTGGGCCGTTTCTGCAGTTTCCAGCTGGTTGTTGGCCGAGCCGCAGACGGCCGCGGCGCCAAGCTTGCCGGCATTGCGCGGTGTGAGCACCCCTCCAAGTGCGCACGGCACGAAGACGTCGCACACTTCGGTGAGCGCTTTGTTCATGGGCAGGATGCGCACGCCTTCTTCCTTGGCGCGGGCCACGGCGTCCGGCGACAAGTCTGTGCCTGCCACTTGGGCACCGCCAGCCAGGAGCTCCTTCGCCACGGCAAAGCCGACGGCGCCGAGACCTTGCACCACAAACGCGTGCCCCTCGAAGGACGCGTCGCCCTTGGTGACGCGAAGCGTGGCGCGAAGACCGGCAAGCACGCCCAAGGCGGTGCTGTGGCCGGCATCGTTTCCTGCGGGGTTGACATGCTTGGTGACGGCGCGGACCTGGTCGAGGTCGGCATCGCTGGTGCCGACGTCGGGGCCGCAGACGTAGCGGCCGCCCATCTGCTCCACGGCTTCGCCCATGGCCCGGTACGTGTGCGCGCCAACGTCCGGACCGTCGAGGATGACCGATTTGGCGCCGCCGGCAGGAAGGTCCACTGCGGCGCACTTGAGGCTCATGCCTTCGGCCAAGCGCATGGCGTCGGCCAGGGCGTCGGCCTCGGATCCGTACGCCATGCGCCGGATGCCTCCGAATGCGGGCCCGCGGGCCGTGGAATGCACCACTGTGATGGCGCGCAGACCGGCCGCGGGGCGCTGGATGTGGCGCACTTCCTCGAAGGTTTGGTCAAACACAAGCCGCGACGGGCGCGGACAAACAAAAAGGAGATGGAAGAGGGGTTGGAAGATCTGCCTGGCGGGTTACGCGAACCAGTCGGCGTTCTTCTGAATGTACTCCTGCTCGCCTTCCGGGACCTCATCGTCGGGGAAGATGGCCTCGACGGGGCAGGCGGGTTCGCAGGCACCGCAGTCAATGCATTCATCGGGGTCGATGTAGAGCTGCGTGGCGGCTTCGAAGGACTCCTTGAAGTCCCCGTCGTCATCGCCCTTGTGGGGGTGGATGCAGTCCACGGGGCAGACGTCGACGCAGCTGGTGTCCTTGGTGCCAACGCAGGCACTGGTGATGACGCGGGTCATGGGCAGGGACCAGGGATGCGTCGACGCACTTGACCTTTGCCGATTCGACGGGCCGAAAAAAAGTCCCTCGTACGCTGTGCCATCAGCAGAAATGCGTGGAATCGCAACTCTGGCGGGCCGCCCGCTGCCTCGGAAGGGCCTTGAAGGCCGTGCGGCGTGCCATCCTTGGTGCTCTGGATTCCGGAAGGGTGGCAATGGCTGCCCGTGATCGTGGCAGCCGTGGCCTTCTACGAGGTCCTGCGCTACGCCGTCCTTCGCACCCTCCGTGACCGCATCGAAGCCCAAGTGGACCGGTTCTTGCATGAGAACAGGATTCCGACGGACCCGTACCGGTACACCCACAAGATGGCCGTGCGCGAGCAAGTGCTGGGCGACCCCCACCTGGCGCGCGCCATCGCCGAACGGGCGCAAGACGACGGTGTGCCGGTGGCCGTCGTCCAGCAGAGAGT
Organism: Thermoplasmatota archaeon; assembly: GCA_041630755.1. Taxonomy (GTDB): domain Archaea; phylum Thermoplasmatota; class E2; order JACPAO01; family JAHFTW01; genus JBFKLD01. The sequence continues at coordinate 363 of JBFKLD010000112.1, read as the reverse complement.
TCGCGGATGGCTCAACGAGATCGTCCCGCAATTCAACCTCCTTGCGTACTACAAGGTCGGCTACAGCATCGCGCGCATCATCGCCTACAGCATCTTCCACGTGCACCTTGACAAAAAGAGCCTGGATGCGGCCCGTGCCAAGATCCCCGAAGACGCTGCCGTGGTCTACGTGAGCAACCACCGCAGCAACGCCGACTTCGTGGTGACGGGATTCATGCTCAGCAAATCGGTCCAGGTGAGCTACGCGGTTGGCGAATGGGCGCGCGTCTGGCCCCTGGAGGGCTTGTTCAAGGCCTTCGGCTCGTACTTTGTGCGCCGCGGCGAGAAAGACCCCCTGTACCATCGGACGCTCCAATCCTACGT
>JBFKLD010000111.1:0-5132 GCA_041630755.1 Thermoplasmatota archaeon | reverse complement strand
CTCAAGTTCATCAACTTCGCCCACGGCGAGGTCTTCCTCTGGGGCGGCTACTTTGCGTGGATCTTTGTGGTCCAGTTCCCCGTCCTGCCGGTCTGGGCGGCCATTCCGGTGGCCGTGGCGCTGACGGCCGCGCTCGGGGCCGGCATCGAGAAGGTGGCCTACCGCCCCCTGCGCGGCGCGGACCGCCTGACCCCCCTCATCACCGCCATCGCCGTGAGCCTGCTGCTGGCCGCTTTGGCGCAGATGGTCTTTGGCACGCGGCGCCGGACATTCACGGAAGCCGGCAGCACCTACGGCGGAACCCCGCTGCGTGGATTCTTGGCGGACACGCAGAACGTTTTGGGCGCCGAAGTGACGAATCTGGATCTGATCGTGATGCTCATCGCCGTCTTGCTGATGGTCGCGCTGGGCTGGTATGTCTCCCGCAGCCGCATGGGGCAAGCCATGCGGGCCGTCGCCGACGACATGGAGACGGCGCGCACCGTCGGCATCCCCATCGACCGGGTCGTGTCGACCACGTTCATCATCGGCAGCGGATTGGCGGCCGTCGGCGGCGCCTTCTGGGGCCTCCGCTACAGCCTGCACCCCACGCTGGGCTTGCTGGTCGGCATCAAGGCGTTCACGGCCGCAGTGGTCGGCGGCATCGGCAACATCTACGGCGCATTCCTCGGCGGCATCCTCATCGGCCTTGCCGAGAACGTGGGATCGCAATTCATGGACAGCCGATTCCTCAACGCCATCACGGTCGTCGTGCTTCTTCTCTTCCTGCTCTTGCGCCCGCAAGGGCTGCTTCCCGGCCCAGGGGGTGCAAACCGCAAATGACGCTCGTGGATGCGCTTCTCGAATTTGTCACGAACGAGAACCTGCTCGTTGAACTGCTCTGGCGGTTCTGCGTTCTGCTGCTTTTGGCTTCGGCGCTGGATCTGGCCATCGGCTACACGGGATTGTTCCAACTCGGCCACGTGGCGTTCCTGGCCCTCGGGGCCCTTGGCACCACCTTCGGCACGCACCCCGACTATCTCGGCATGGACCTGTTCACGGGCATCCTCCTGGGCTTCACGTTCAGCACGGCGGCGGTGATGATCGTCGGGATTCCGACGTTGCGGCTGCGAGGGGACTACTTTGCCATCGCCACGCTCGGACTTGCCCAGCTCGTCCAAGTGATGCTGCTGGGCTTCTACACCCAAGGCATCTTCGGGGTCCCCACCATCAACCCCGCCGGCTGCGACCTGGACTGCATGATGGAGGCCCTGCCGTTTGCCAACACTCCCTTTGCCCGGCGCGTGCTGGAATTGGTCATCGTCGCGGCCGTGGCCTTCGGCGTCCACGCCATCCTCGGCCGCGTCAAGCACAGCCCCTTCGGGCGCGTGCTCAAAAGCATCCGCGAAGACCGGCACGCCGCGGCCGCCCTTGGAAAGGACGTCGAGTTGGTGCGCTTCAAGGCGCTGTGGCTCAGCGCCCTCGTGGCGTCGCTCGCGGGCAGCCTCTGGGTCCACCACTTGCGCATCATGAGCCCCAGCGGCTACGGCTTCCAGCTCATGATCTTGGTTCTGGTCATGATCATCCTCGGTGGCCTCGGGGCACACCAAGGTGCCCTGCTGGGGGCGATCGTTGTCACATTCGTGGACCAAGAAGCCCTCGCCTTCACGTCCTGGCTGGGCCGCGAATTCCCCGCCCTGGGCGCGACGCTCGACTTGCCCGCGCTGCGCCTCGTGCTGTTTGCTGCGCTGCTTCTGGTTCTGATGCTTGTGCGGCCGTCTGGCCTCATGGGCGGACGCGACTTGCGATTCCGTGACCTCTGGAAGCGCGAAACCTGGAGGCGCTCATGATCGACGTTCAAGGCATCAGCAAATCGTTTGGCGGCGTCCACGCCCTGCGCGACGCAAGCTTCACGCTCAAGGAAGGAAGCATCACGGGACTCATCGGACCCAACGGGGCCGGAAAGACCACCCTCTTCGACTGCATCACGGGCTTCCAGAAGCCCGACAGCGGAACCATCCACTTGCGCGGCCAGCGCATTGACGGATTGCCTCCGCACCGCATCACCCACATGGGCATCGGGCGCACCTTCCAGCTCGTGCGCCTGCTGCCCCGGTTGTCGGCCCTCGAGAACCTGCTGGTCGCCCACCCTGGTCATCGAGGAGAGACGCTCGCGGGCGCGCTCTTTGGCGGCTGGCAAGCCGACGAAGACGCCGCAACCCAGACCGCCACCAAGTGGCTCGAGCGCGTCGGCATGCTCCACCGCAAGGACGTGCCGGGGGGCCAGTTGAGCTACGGCCAGAGCAAGCTCGTCGAACTTGCCCGGGTGCTGAGCCTCGAAACCGACGTCATCCTCCTTGACGAGCCCATGAGTGGCATCAACCCCACCCTGCGCGCTGACCTTCTGAAGACCATCCACAAGATCCGCGAAGAGCACGGCAAGACGATCCTGATCATCGAACACGACATCGAGATGATCATGAGCGAATGCGACAGCATCGTCGTCATGGACCACGGCCAGATCATCACCCACGGAACACCCGAGCAAGTCAAAGAAGACCCCCGCGTCGTCGAAGCCTACCTGGGCACGGGACGCAAGAAATTCACCGCCATGTACGAGGAGGAATGATGCTCGCACTCGAAGGCGTTGACACACACTACGGACGCGTCCAGATCCTGCACGGACTGAACCTTGAAGCCCGCGAAGGCGAGATCACCGCCATCATCGGCCCCAACGGCGCCGGCAAGAGCACCGCCCTCAAGGCACTGGCCGGATTGGTCCCCTGCAATGCCGGACGCATCCTCTACCGGGGCGAAGACATCACACATGCCGCCCCCGAGCAGCGTGTCCAAGACGGCATCTGCTTCCTGCCGCAAGGCCGCGCCGTGTTCCCATCCCTGAGCGTCGAGGAGAACTTGCGCATGGGCGCCTACATTGTGCGCGACAAGAACATCATCGCCGAGCGCATGGACGACGTGTATGGCCGATTCCCCCGGCTGCATGAACGGCGACGGCAGACCGCCGGGAGCCTCAGCGGCGGCGAACAGCAGATGCTGGCCCTCGGCCGCGCCCTCATGGTCGACCCGAAGGTTCTGCTTCTCGACGAACCCAGTGTGGGGCTTGCCCCCAAAGCCGTCGCGGAAGTTTGGGAACAGATCGAGGCTCTCCACACCGAAGGGCGCACCCTCGTCATCGTCGAGCAGAACGCGGTCCTGGCGCTGGAAGCCGCCGACCAAGCCTACGTCTTGGTCCAAGGGACAACGCGCCTTGCGGGCCCGGGCAAGAAATTGCTCCATGACCCGCAAGTGCGCGAAGTGTATCTGGGGGGAAAGTAGCTCAGATCAGCTGCGTGACGAGCAAGTCACTGCTGCTGTGGAACACGTGGCCGTTGTACACTTGGGCATCCCAGGTGCTGCCAAGCGCCGGAGCGATGTCCAAGATGACCGGGTCCGCAGGGTTGCTGAAGTCCACCATCATCGTGCCGCCCTGGTACCAGCCCATGACAAACGCATCGTGGCCCGGGATCAAGTCGCCAAAGTGGCTGCCGCAGTTGCCGCCCTGCTCAGGCAGGTCCTCGCCGTTCCAGCCACTCGGGTTCTGGACGAAGCTCATCTGCACCGGGTTCGACTCGTCGCTCACGTCGTAGATCCACGCCGCCGCAAACGGAATCTGGGCGTTGTCCTCCACGATGGGGATGTCGCCGGGCAGCTCCGCGTGGTAGCAGTTCTGCGCGATGTACTCGTCATTGATGACCAAGATGGTGCCCGCGTCGTTGACGAACGCCTGGTGGTGGTAGATCAAGCGCGGGTCGTCGATCATCGCCACCCACGTCGGGTTCGTGACGCCGCCGGCTTCCTCCGTGATGTCCCAGATGAACGTCTCGCCGCCGCCGCTCATGTAGCGGCTTCCGCCACCGGCACAGTAAGCACGGCCCAGGTCGGGGCGCACCGAGATGTCATGGCATCCGTTGCTGTTGACCGGCACGCCGTCGAAGCTGGCCGGAATGGCAAACGTGTGGATGGCGGGATTCATCGGGTCCGTGATGTCCAAGACATCGATCTTGCGGTCGCCGCTGGCGCCACTGCTGTACACGTACGGCGTGCCGGGCACGGAAGCCAAGTTGTGCACACCGGCACTCGGCATCACCACCGTCGTCACAAGCTCCGGCATCAGGGGGTCCGTCACATCCACCACGTGGAGGCCCTTGCCGCTGCCCGCAAGCATCGCGTACAGCTTGCCTTCCCATTCGAGAAGGTCCACGTCGCGCGCGCCCACATCTGTCAGGTTGGAAAGGAACACCGGGTTCTGCGGGTCCGTGACGTCAACAATCTCCAAGTCGCCACCGTTGGTGCTGTAGAGAATGTCATCTTCGACCCAGATGCCCTGGCCGCCGCGCTCCAATTCAATGGAGACCGTCTCGCCAAAGCCGGTCAAGGTGTCCGGAATCTCGAACACGGGGCCAAGGTCCACTTCGCCTTCGATCGGCAAGTCGTCGGAGCCAACACAGCCCGCGAAGGCGGCGGCAATCAGCAAGAAAGCAAGAGAACGCATCAGGAGCGCTTTGGCGAAATGATACTTGGGTGTTGTGTCGGAGAAATGTTCATAGCCCGCTCGGCAGCTGGTGTCGCATGCGTGGCGTTCTGGTGGCCGTCGTCCTGCTGGCAGGTTGCTTCGGCCAGCCGCCGTCGGGTCCCGGCGAGGGAGTGCCCGAGCACGTGGTCCTGACGAGCGCCGGCCAGCAGTGGGACGTCTCCTTCCACAGAGAAGACGCCGTGCGGCCTGACGGCGTGCGCGTCGACAGCCTTGTTGGCCGCATGGCCAACAGCGAGTACCTTGCCGCGTTCTTCTACGATGAACCATGGATTCCGTTTGCCACCCAGCTGGCTTCGAACGACGGGGCGTACATCTGGTCAGCCGTGGACCCGGCGAAACCTTCGGACGTCAGCGGCAACCCCCTCTCCATGCTATGGCTCGCCGACTACGAGGGCCCCCTCAAGACGCTGGAGGGCAACGTGACCGTATCGCAGGAAGGGAACACCATCCTGCGCGGCGAGCACGAGATCATCATCGAATGGATGCCCGACTATCGTTTCCCTGCAAAGGTCATCGTGGATGGCCAAGTCGTGACGGAGGCCAACCAGGCAACGGGGCG
>JBFKLD010000110.1:0-5151 GCA_041630755.1 Thermoplasmatota archaeon | reverse complement strand
TGCCGGTGGATCGTCTCCAGCACACGCTTGACATCGCCACACCCGAGAAACGCGCAGTCGAACGAAGCACCCTTGCCATGGCAGCCATCAGCATCGTGCTGCTGCCGGTGTTGATCTTCCTGCCGTTCGTGCCCATCGGTCTGGCGATCGCGGGCAGCGTCACTCCCCTTGCCTTCAGCGGCTCCATTGCGCGCGGCGTTGAGGAGCGCATCAAGCGCCGCGAGGAGAACTACGGCGCCTTCATCCGCAGCCTCGGCAGTGCCGCCGCAGCACGTGGCGGCAGCCCTCGTGAAGTTCTCAAGCAGGTCCAGAACCACAACTTCGGACCACTTACGCAACTCATCCAGAATCTCTATGCCCGCCTGAGCTGGCGCCTGAATGACAAAGGCTCGTGGACGTACTTTGCGGCCGAAAGCGGCAGCAACGTCATCGATTCCTTCACCTCGATGTTCATCGAGGGGCTCAACGCTGGTGGCAAGCCAGACCTCATTGGTGAGATCATCAGCGAGAACGTGGTCGGCATCCTGAATCTGCGCAAGTCGCGCTACAGCACCGCCGGCACCTTCCGTGGTCTGCTCATCGGGCTCACGGCCAGCATGGCGTTCATCATGTTCCTCGGCGTGGGCATCCTGGGCAGCTTGGGTGACATCTTCGGAAGCGCTGCCACGGCGCTCCAAGATCAGGGCGGCGTCGCCCCCGTCAACCTAAGCTTCACAGCAGACATCGACCTCATTGAGCAATTTGTGTTCTACCTGCTGCTGATGCACGGCTTGATTGCCGGAATCACCATGAAGATGGTGGATGGCGGCACCTGGCCCGCTGGGCTGCTGCTGTTCGTGGTGATGATGTGGCTCGTGGCCGGCCTCGGCTTCGCCAGCGACGCGGTTCTGCCGAACCTGTTCAACTTAGGCGGTTGACGGGTTGAAGGCGTTCTTCAACGGTGCTGGCAAGGGGCTATGAGGTCCGGCGACCCATGAAGACCATGGACTCTGTGGAGCGCGTCTTCAAGGCCCTCGAGGAGGGGCCCTTGACGAGCAAGCAGATCCAAGCCGCGACAGGCCTTGCCAGGCGCACGGTCTACGTCGCCTTGGGTCGCTTGCGGCGCATGGGCATCTTGTGCGAGCAGCTGAGCCTGCGCGACGCACGGCAGACGGTCCATTGGTTGTGCCGATGAGCCGCGTCATGGTTGCCGCCGTGGGTTTTCTCCTCGCGATGGCCATTCCTGTGTCCGCCGAAGTGAACATCCAGGAGATCCGCTGGGCCTGCGGCGGTGGGGGGTACGGCACGAAGGGGCATCCCGACAATTGCGGCATCAACCCGCTTGGTGGATCCGGCGTCGGCGCTGTGGCAGACCCGGTCTATGGCGAGGCTTGGATCCAAGCCGAGGAGCGCGTCCTTGGCGTGGTGGTGAATGGGGATGCGCGGGCGTTTCCTGTGAAGATGCTCGACCGCCATGAGATTGTCAATGACGTGATCGGCGAGATTCCCGTGGTCGTGACGTACTGTCCATTGTGCGGCAGCGGCATCACGTACGAACGCGAGATCCTGGTCGAGGGACTGCTTCGCGAATTGAACTTCACGGCCAGCGGTTTCCTCTACAGGCACGACCTGGTCATGTGGGACACCCATGGGACGCTGTGGACGCAGATCCTGGGCGAGCCCATCGCCACGCTTCGCGACAGCGAAGTGGTGGCGGGGCATCACGGCGTGCCGCTGCGCGCCATCGCGACACAGATCATGGCTTGGAAAGACTGGCAAGCTGCCTACCCGGGAGCGACCATGCTGCAGCCCGTCGAGGGCATGCGCTACGGAAGCGCATACGGGGGCTACAGCAACAGCTGCGACTTCGGAATCAGCGGGTACAGCCAATGCGACGTGGATGGGCTGCACCCGAAGGAGCTGGTGATCGGAGTCCCGGCCGGCCCGGTGGCGTTCCCTCGCCACGCCCTACCGCCTGGCGGGGTCGCCATCCATGAAGGCAACACAACCATCGTGGCCAGCGCCGACGGGCAAGTTGTGCGCGTCTTCGACGCCGGCAACCGGACGTTCGTGCATGATGCCGGTCTGTGGTGGCATGACGGCCAAGCGTGGGACCTTCGCACCGGAACAAGCATGGACGGTGAGGCTCTGCCCGAAGTGGACTTCTTGATCTTGTTCTGGTTCGCGTGGCAAACGCATCAACCCGAGACGGCTTTGTGGCTGCCCGCGCCCGTGGCCGAGGAGCAAGAAGCATCCGGCGTGGCGCTTGCGCTGCTTGTGGCAATCCTCGTCATCGCCGTTTGGCGCCGTCGGTGACCGGGGGGCTGCCGGCTTGGCCGGGCGGTTCAAGTGCCATGGAGCCTTTCGTGTCTCGAAGATGAGTCAGGCAGGCGCAGACCGCAAACGCCGCGAAGCCAAACCTTCGGCGTGGCCATTGCTGGTCGTCGCCTTCGCCGTTCTGGCCCTCATCGTCTGGGCGGCTTGGCCTGATCCTCCCGTGGAAGGAAAGGAGGCCAACCTCGAACGCTTTGGCGTGGCCGACGATCCGTTTCTGGGCGACCCCGACGCGCCGGTCGTGGTGATCGCCATGGAGTCCCCGTGGTGCACCGGCTGCCGAGGCTTCCATTTCAATGTGCAGCCCGCTTTGCAGGCCACCTACTTCGATCCGGGTTCGGCGGTCCTCTACTACGTCCAGAGCCGTTGGAGCAACGCAGACCCGCATGTTGATGGCGGCATTGCTCAGGAATGCGCGTACACTCTAGGGGGCAACCTCGCCTTCTGGGAGGTCACCCACCGCATCTACAGCGATCCTGTTCTGAGCCAATACGGCAATCCCGACTACGCGCAGCACTTGCGCGACACCGCGGCCGCGACGGGAGCCGACGAGGATGCCATGGTGTCCTGCTTCGACGGCCGTGACACCTTTGCCCGCGTGCGCGCCGATTTCCGGGTCGTGGACGACAACGGGGGTCAAGGCACGCCACGCTTCTGGGTGTTCGGCCTCGAAGGCCCGGCCGTCATGGTGGGGGCGGGCCAATTGGATGCGGTCATCCACGAGACGCTGCGCGAAGGGCGCGCGCCTTAGCGCCGTCCAACAAGCATCAGCGAACCCATCTCGGTCAGCTTGATGCGCAGGCGCCCAAAGGTGCCGCGGTCAATCTGCACCAGGCCCAGATCCTCCAAGCCTTTTCCCTCGCGGGTCGTGCGCAGGTGGTAGGAAAGGAGGCTCTTCTCGATGCCGGATGCTTCACTGAGTGCCGCCAAGGAATCCGCGTGGCCACCCATCTTCTCAAGCGCATGGAGCACGCCGAATTTTGCCTCGGAGATCATCTCCGTGTAGCTGAACTTGAGCACAGGAAGAGCAAACGGGGCTTCGTGGTCAATGCCGATGGCGGGGATGCCGTTGACGAACGCGGCGCTCAGCGCGCTGCAGGTCAGCATCTTCTCGCCGCTGCTGACGTTCAAGATGGTCTCCTGGAACGCCAACCCGTCCTCGGCATAGATCGCCGCCACTTGGCGCAGCGTGTCCATGAGCATGTCCTTGCCGTCCAGCTGGCGCAGTTCGACCTCGATGTGCAGCGGCTCGAGCTTCGACTTCAGAAGCGCAGCGCGGGGCGCATCCTTCTCTGTCACCAGAAGCACAAGCTTGCGCACGGGGTAGTCGCGCACGCCGATCAAAACGGGGTCGATGTCTTCGCCCACGGTGGCGATCATCAGGACCTTGGACACGCGTGGTCATCGCGCGGCCGCATTTCCCATTTGCCAAGCGGGAGTCACTGCGGGGCAGGCCGTGGCGGGCGGCGGTTGAGCTGGGCGCGGACGTAGTGCGGGAGGTTGCCGCCATTGTCGAGCCAATCGTCGCAGGTTTCCGCCAGCATCTGGGCGTCCTTGTCGGTGGGGTCGATGCGCACGACGTCGTGGAATGCTTGCTGCGCATCCTCCAAGAGCGTGCGCACCGGAAGCGTGCCGGGGTCCGGGACCTTGGCTTCCAGCACGTCGAGGCGGGTCAGCGCCTGCAGGAGGGCGCTGCTGCCGCGCAGGAAAAGGGCTTCGAGGGGGTCATGGCGCATGAGCGCGGCGTCGTAGGCGGTCTGCCGGCTGGCATCGTAGTTGCCAAGGTCGGCTTCCAGCACGCCGCGTCGGACCATGCGTTCGTAGCTGGCGCCCTCTCGGCGCATCGCGAGCGTCGTGTCTGCCAACTGTTGGAAGGTGGCCACATAGTCGACCTCGCGGGGCGGATGAAGCACCGTCAGCACATCAGCGCGCGCCATAAGGTATGCTCAGGGTTCCGGGTATAAGCCACGGTGGTGTGGGCAAGAAGCACAGCACGGGCGCTGCGGGGGTTTGCCCCCAGGGTGGGGGTTTAACTGGGGGGAAGCCGGACGATGGCGTCTTCATGGACGGTCTGCAAGACGACCATGGTGTTGGTGCGCATGATGTGGTCCAGGCTCAAGGTGGTCTTGGCCAGGTCATCCAGGTCGTCCCGGTCGCGCAGGCGGGCCAGCACGAGCCCGTCCCACTCGCCCGTGATGTCGTAGACGGCAAACACGCGGGGGTCCTGGGCGATCTTTTGCTGCACGTCGCGCAAGTGCCCCTTCTCGATGCGCAGGCCGACCACCACGGTGAGCCCCCAGCCAACGCCGTCGGCGTCCAGCAGGGGCAGGGTGCCCTTGAGGATGCCTCGTTCCTCCAATTGGCGCATGCGCCGGCTCACGGTGGCCAAGCCGACGTCGGCGCGGCGTGCAAGCTCGCGATGGCTCTGGCGGCCGTCTTCCATGAGAAGCCGCAGCAGCTGTGTGTCTGTCGCATCGAGCCCGCTGGTTGGGTCGTCCGTTCCACTTGCTCCGAGGGCTTGGGCCATGATTGGAACGATATTGTTGGGACAATTAACTCTATGGAACGAATGGTGCGATTGTAGCTCTATTTCCTGTCCAAGTGTATCCTTAAGTGGGGGTTGTGTGTGGCAGGCCTTGGAGGCATCATCATGGCCGTGTTCGCAGAATACATTTGGATGGACGGGACGAAACCCACGCAGAAGCTCCGCAGCAAGACCAAGGTCCTGCACGTGGATGCGATCGAGAAGGTCGAGGACCTGCCCGACTGGAGCTTCGACGGCTCCAGCACCGGCCAGGCACCCGGTGACAGCAGCGACTGCCACCTCAAGCCCATGTC
>JBFKLD010000109.1:0-5158 GCA_041630755.1 Thermoplasmatota archaeon | reverse complement strand
TCTTGCCGTCCTTGTCGATCTTGACGCCAGGGCATACCTCGATCTCGTCGCCGACCTTGAGGACGCCACGAGTGAGGCTGCCCCCGATGACGCCGCCGCGGATCTTGGCGGGCGGCGTGCCGGGCTTGTTGATGTCGAAGCTGCGGGCCACGAGCAGGTGGGGCGCGGCCTTGGGGTCGTGCTCCTTGCTCGGGATGTGGTCCTGGATGGCGTGGATGAGCGCGCCGAGGTTGACGTCGTGGTGCGCAGAGATCGGGATGACCGGCGCGTTCTCGGCGACGGTGCCCTTGACGAACTCCTTGATCTGCTTGTAGTTCGCCAGTGCCTGTTCCTCGGTGACGAGGTCGATCTTGTTCTGGACGATGACGATGTTCTTTGCGCCCACGATGTCCAAGGCTTGCAGGTGCTCCTTGGTCTGGGGCTGGGGGCAGGGTTCGTTGGCGGCGACCATCAGAAGTGCGCCATCCATGAGGGCGGCGCCGCTGAGCATGGTGGCCATGAGCGTCTCGTGACCCGGCGCATCCACGAAGCTGACGCGGCGCAGAAGCTCGGCGTCGCCATCGAAGCGCTTGTCCTTGGGGTTGGTCGCAAAGAGTTCCTGGCCCTCTTTGTCCTGGCCGTGGTAGAACACGGTGTCCGCGTAGCCCAGCTTGATGCTGATGCCGCGCTTCATCTCCTCGGAGTGCTCGTCCGTCCACTTGCCGCTGAGAGCCTTCGTGAGCGTGGTCTTTCCGTGGTCGACGTGACCAATGAGGCCAATGTTGACTTCAGGTTGCTCAGGGGCTTTCGCGGGCACGGGCGTCGCGACGCATGTCCCTCATAAAAGCGATAGGGACCAAAAGAAGGAGAGGAGAAGGGCGCGTGGGCGCTTACTCTTGGTCAGCCAGCTGCGCGAAGTGGTCCGCGACGGGCTTGCTGCCGGCCTTGCTGACGGCCATGTTGATCTGGACGATGTCCGGACCGATGGTGTCGCCGCGCACGCTCTTGCGGCGGCGCTTGCCGGGGTAGTCGCGGGGGCGGAAGGCCACGCCGTCCGTCAGGAGCAGGCGGCGGCGCTCGGCGCCTTGGACACCGGGCTTCATGGGGAAGCCGCTGCCGTCGGTGCCGCCCTTGATGGTCAGCTTGTAGCCGGGGAGGTTGACGTTGATGCCGTCGACTTCTTCGCCGATCTTCTTGCCGAGAAGGTTCTGGGCGTGGTGGCCCGTCACTTCGAAGTTGTAGCTCTTGCCGTCCGAGGGGTCGTTGATGACAATCTTGAATGTCGCCATGGAAATCAATCCTGCTCCGGGGTATACCGAGGAGGACCTCAGAACACCATGGGGCTTCCCGGAGCAAACCGGAGCGAGACGAACTTGGATTTAACGCCTGCGGCGCAGGAGCAGGGCCACCAAAAGGGGCAGCAGGAAGAGGTGGGGGCTTTCCTGGGAGGGCCCGGGCGTCGCGTTTGGAGATTCTGCCGGGCTCTTGGTCGGGCTCGGCGTCACCGGCGCGGGACCTTGGGCGTCCCAGGTGGCGTTCGGGTCGCTCCAGTCCTTCGTGTACGTGATCCACGTGCCGTTGTAGCGGTGGATGGCCACGGGGTCACGGCCGGACCATTGGTTGTCTGGGTCGCGAAGTTTCGTCTCGAACACCCAAAGGTCCTCGTGGTGAATGACCTTGATGGTGTTCTCGAAGGTCCGGAGGGTTTCGTTGCCGGGGTACGTCGCGATGCGGCGATCCTGGCCGTTGATCAGGTATGCGCCGTGGACTTCGGCCCAGCGCCACTCGACCACGTCGCGCAGGCCCCCGTCGAACGTTGCGACCCAATGCCAGCCCATCAGCACGGGCGGGTCGGACCATTGGACCTTGCGCAGGTTGCCCGGCATCTCGTATTCTTGGGCGGTCTCGTTGAGGTGGACGAGCTTCTGCTGGCTGAACGCCAGGAATGCTTCGCCTTGCACGAACCACTTGTCGGGGTCGGTGGCGGGGGCGTCAAAGTGTTCGACCCCGTCTTGCGTGTAGCGCACGAGGCGTTGGCCGCGCTCCCAGACGATGATGGAGTCCGTGCCCGCCTGGGCTGCAACGCCTTCCATCGGCGGCGCGTCATGGCTGTCGGGGCCGCCGTATGTGGCGAGGGTGCGATTGTCACGCAAGACTTGGAACCCGCTGTGGTAGGGTCCGCACAGGCAGCACTGATTTCCCCAATTCCAGTCCAGCATCAGCCGGCCCGCGGTGTGGTTGTCCGGGCCGCGGCTTGGCCACGCCTTGTACCTGCCATCGTCCTCCCATGTGCCATCGGCCAAGTTGATGCGGATCATGGTTTGGGCGTAGTTGCCATCCTCCGGGCCCCGGATGTTGGTCCGCACGCCGTCTTCGAACGTGATGGAGGTGAACGCATCCAGGGGCGGCTGCGGCGGCGTGCAGGCCAGCGCGGCGGGCGCGACGAGGATAACGAAGGCGAGGGCACAAAGCACGCGCATGGCGCCGCATCGTGCTGGCCGGAGAAAGACGTTGGTGGTCCTATTGCCGAAGCATGGGCAGCTGCTCGGTCAATTCCTGCACGCGGTCGTCGACGTCGTGCCAGTCGTGCACACGCACCGGATTGGTGTGGGTGGGCACGTCGCGGTTGTACGGGTGGTCGTAGAGGAACGCCTTGGTGCCATCGGCGGCAGCCAGAAGCACGTTGTGCGGCGCGTCGTCGATGAGCACATCGTAGCCTGTCTTCAGGGCGACGCCCATGCGCAGCGCGTGGTGCGGGATGCCGTGGTGATTGAGGAAAACCTTCGTCACGTGCTCATGCTTGGGGGCGCGGGCGGTGACGACGTCCACGGTGTGGCCTCGGGCGATCCAGTCCGCCATGACGTTGGCGGCAAGCGGGTCGAGGGGCTCCTCTTCGTGCAGCACCCAGTCGCTTTCGACGGCATCCAGGACGCGGCGCACTTCGCCCCAGGTGAGGTCGGCTTCTTGGATGGCGTGGAGGTGGAAGAAGTCCCAGGCGCGCAGGTCGTCGCGGTCCATGTCGATGCCGAGGTTGTCGCGAAAGGCGCGAAGCACGTAGGGGATGTGGTCGAAGAGGACGCCGTCGACGTCCACAGCAATGTTGAGTTTCATGTGGTCCGGAAGGGGATGCGCGGACCGTTGAACTGTGCGCCCGGAGTCTATTGAGCGCCCAGGATCTCGCGGGCGAGAATCTCAATCTCCTTCCAGTCCTGCACGCGCCGCGGGTTCGTTTCGCATGGCACGTCCTGGTTGTAGGGGTGGTCCACGAGCAACGATTGGCCGCCCCCCGCGGCCGCCATGAGGACATTGTGCGGCGAATCGTCGATGAGCAGGTCGTATCCCGTCTTGATGCGGACACCCATGTGCAGCTCATCGAAGGGAACGCGGTTGCGGTTCAGGAATTCAAGCGTCACTTGCTTGCTCACCAGTTCGCGCGCCGTCACGATGTCGACGCTGTGGCCGGCTTCGCTCCAGTCCTCCATGACTTGCCGGGAATAGGGGTCGCGCAGCGGCGATTTGTGGATGACGGAGTCGGTTTCCAGGTTCCGCAGCAGGTCCTTCACTTCGCCAACGGTGAGTGCCGCATCTTCCACGGCCTTGTACTGATAGTATTCCCAGTAGCGAAACCCTTCTGCGCCCAGGTCCACGTCGTGCTTGTCACGAAATGCGCGCAGGACCCACGGCACGTGGTCGAAGAGCACTCCATCAAAGTCCACGGCGATGCGGGCCATGCGTTGCCAGCCCGGGGCGAGGCCATAGCCTTGCGGGTCAGGCGTCGCGGCCCTTCCAGGGCAAGAGCACGTCGCGCCAAGACGCCCGCGGGGCATCCACTTCGAGGAACCGTCGCCGGACGAAGATGCTGATCCAGTCAATGATGACCACCGTGGCAAACAGCATGATGAGGATGGCCACGACGCGGTCGTACTGGAAGAAGCGCAAGTATTGGCTCACGAGGCGGCCGATGCCGCCGGCGCCGACGACGCCGATGATGGTGCTGCTGCGCACGTTGTATTCGAACATGAACAACGCTTGGCTGCGCAGCGCGTTTCCGGCCTCCGGCAGCACTGCATGCCAGGCCACTTGGAAGCGTGTGGCGCCCATGGCGCGGATGGCGTCCAGGCTGTCGCGGGGCAATCCTTCGAAGGCCTCGTATTGCAGCTTGGCCAGGTATCCGATCGTGTAGAGGGTCATCGCGGCAACGCCGGCCAAGGGTCCGAATCCGAACACGATGACCATGACGATGGCCCAGAGGATGCTTGGCAGCACCCGCACGCCGCTGGCCAGGAGGCGTGCGGGAGTGGTGATCCATGTGGGCCAGAGGATGCGCGTGGCAAACAGTGCCAGAGGCACGCTGAAGATGAAGCCGAAGAGGGTTGCCAGGATGGCAATCTGGATGGTTTCGATGAGCGCAGGCCAGGCAGCATCCCAGACACCCCAGTCGGGCGGGAAGGCGTCGCGGGCCAAGTTGCCGACGCTCTGGCCTGCGGCCGAGAGGCGGGCGGCATCAATGTCGAGGCCAATCCAGGCCCAGACGGCGGCCACGAGCAGGGCTGCGGGCACCCAGTATTCGTGCAGCTTACGCATGGACTTCCTCCAGTCGCCCATGCTCGAGGCGGTAGACGCGGTCGGCAGCGCGGCGCGCTTGGTCGAGGTGGTGCTCGACGAAGACGGCGGCCATGCCGGTCTTGCGCTGCAAGTGGTGGACGGCTCCAAGGACCATGTCCACGGTCACGGGGTCCAGTTCGCCAAGGTATTCGTCGGCCAGAAACAAGCGCGGGCGCTGGACGAGCGTGCGGGCCACCGCGGCGCGCCGCTGCTGGCCTCCGCTCAGGCGGTGGACGGGTTCGTCGGCTTTCTCTTCAAGGCCCACGGCGGCGATGGCGCGGTGCGCTTCGTCAAGAACCTCTGCGGGGGGCCGCCCGAGGATGCTTCGCCATGTGGGCGTCTTGTGGAGCGCGCCTTGCAATGCGTTTTGCAGGACCGTCGCGTGGCGCACGAGGCCGAGGCGTTGCGGCACGTAGCCGACGCTTCCCGCGGTGGGGCGGTCGGGGTGGGGAGTGCCAAGCACTTCCAGCGTGCCGCTTCGCGGATCGAGGAGCCCGGCGCACGCCTTGAGCAGGGTGGACTTCCCGCCGCCTGAGGGACCAAGGATGGCGACCGTTTCCCCGAGCGCCACGTC
>JBFKLD010000108.1:0-5200 GCA_041630755.1 Thermoplasmatota archaeon | reverse complement strand
CCGCCAACGCCACCAGCAAACCGGCGGCCAGGACCATGTTCACGGTGGCCCCCGCTGCGAACACGCGCAGGCGCGCGCGGCGGCTGGCCACCTGCATCTCTTCTTCGTCGGGCTCGACGAAGGCGCCGATGGGGACGATGGCGTAGAGGAGCCCCAGGGACTTGACCTTCAGGTTGTTGGCGCGCGCCAGCACCCCGTGACCGCCCTCATGGACGACCAACGTGATGATGAGCGCGGCGATGCCGTACCAGAGAGGCACGAATGGATTGACGCCGGGGATCACCAGGATCTCGTTCGCGGCCAGGGGCTCGACACCACTGTCGGGGTCGAGGACCGTGGGGATGAGTGCCAGCATGATGATGGTCATGAGCACCATCCCTAGGAGAGTGAACACGATGCCAAAGTCGCCAAACGCGTTCCATGCCCGCTTGGGTTTGGCCACGGCGTCCAGCGTGGCGCGGCCGCGCTGGGTCCGGATCATCAGGATGAAGCCGAGCAGGAGGCTGAGGTTCCACTTCTCGAGGCGTCCGCTGCGGATCAGCCACGTCACGAAGATGAAGTAGGCGATGACGAGGGCGAAGGTGATGATCCAACCAGTGGTCACGTGGCCTCGAGGGAGCCTCGGTGCCAAGAAGGTTCCTCAAGGAGTTGGCCTGTGCCCAACCATGGAATCCAACCACATGGTCTTGCTGCGCACCACGGTCGGAAGCCCCGGCGAGGCACGCGCCATGGCCAAGCGCTTGGTGGGCGACGCGTGCTGCGTGCACGTGCAGCGGATCGAGAGCTTCTACACGTGGGATGGCCAATTGGAGGAAGCCGAAGAATGGCTGGTCGAGGCACGCACGCCTCTGGAGCACCAAGATGCCGTGTGGGATGCCATGCTCGAGGGTCACCCCTACGACACGCCCCTGGTGGAAGTGGTCGCCAAGACGCTGGTTCCGGCCCGCTACGCCGCGTGGGCCAAGCGCGTCACTGGGTGATCTGCCCCGGGTGCTGCTGCGCCAATTCGTCGAGGATGCGCTTTGCCCATGCGAGCTTCTGCGCCTTGTGGTCACTGACACGGCCGCTCCAGGTGCTCGGTGGAGCCTCGGTGTCGAAGGCGACTAAGTGGACGCGCTTGACGCCCATGGACAAGGCCAAGGCCACGGCGCGGTCGCCGTCCGTGAAGCCGCCCACGTCGCGCAGCGGCGACAGGTCCTGGGGCGCGCATTGGTGGGTGCCTGCCACGAACGGACCCAGCTCCTCGACGAGCGGAAGCCGGTCCATGTTGTCTCCATGGGCGTGCACGACCATGATGGCTCCGGCATCGGCTGCCCAGCGCAAGTCTTCTTCGGCCCCGTCCAGGTCGGTCACGACCACGCGTGGCGTGATTCCCAGTTCGCGCAGCCGCCCCGTCGCGCCGTCGGCGGCGATGACGATCCCCTGCGGCAGCGTGGCTGGTTCCAGGGTGTCCAGGGATTGGGCGCAGCCGACCACGATGGCTTGGGCGCGGTTCTTGAGCTCTTCACCGACGTAGCGGAAGCCGTGGCGCGACGGCAGCAGCGCGCGCAGTGCCTGCGCCGCGCGCATGTCATCTTCGGCTGCGTACCCAAGCTCGTGGCGGATGGCACTGCGGAGGGCGGCCAGCTCAGACACTGGGCTCGGCGAATGTGCGCAGGTACTTGACAAGCAGCAATCCGCTCATGGCGATGAGCACGCCCGACACCAGGCGCAGCACCAAACCGAAGGTCAGTGCCTGCTCTAGGGGCGTGTCTCCCATGACGTCCACCGTCAGGTCCAGCACGACGCTTCCGATGAACCCGACGGCGATGAGCGAGAAGAGCGCGGTCCAGTTGCCCATGCCGACGTGGCCTTCGCGCACCCAGCCGTCAAACAGCTTGCCCGTGGTGCGCACCAGCAAGGCGCTCACGAAGTACCAGAAGAATTCCTGGGTGAACGAGACGATCATCAGGGCGGTGCCTTCGCGTGCCATCTGCTGCCACGCCATGAAGCCACCCAGGATGACGAGCACGAGAGCGGCCAAATTGGCCACGAGCGTCACTTTGCCTGTGCGCATGCCTTCGTAGAAATCCTGGAAGAACCGGGTGATGTTGCCTTCCCAGTGGAGCGCGTGGACGACCAGCCAACCGCCTGCGATGGCCAGTGTCAGGCCGCCGGCTTGGTACATGAAATCCGCCAGCACAGCAAGGCCCCAAAGGACGAAGATCAGCCCGAGCGGCAGCACGTACCGCTTGGCAAGCTTGTCGTCGTCGAGCATGCGCGTGAGCGTGTAGTAGAAACCCTCCAGGCGGGGAGCCTGCTTCACGATGCTGCGGTGGACGTGGGCCACCTTCACGCGGCTCGTGATGATGGGCAAGATCTGCTCATCTTCGGCACCGTCCGACACAAGCACGACCTCGTCGGCGTGCGTGACGTCCAGGATCTCTTCAAGCTGGCGCGCGATCTCGCGGTCGCTTCGCAGGCCCACAAGGCGGTGCCCGGCCACAGCTGCGACTTCCCATTGGCGCTCGGTCCGGGCCGTGCGCTGCTCCCGGTCGAACAGGTGGACGGCCGCAAAGAGCGCGTTCGTGTCAGAATCCTCCGGGTCGGCCACGCCCATCTTGGTCGCGGCATCCAGCACGCGCCGGCGCCCGACGACGGGCGACTCAACGCCGGCCTTGGATCCAAGGTCGTCGTCGCGGTCCACGCACAGGATGAGGGTTTTCACAAGGGAGCACCGGGCAAGGCCGGTATAAATCAATGGAGCCTGCGCCATGTGCATGTGCCGAGGCTCAGCCCGCGAGGCTACGGCAATCGGTCCACGGCGCGACGCGCATCGTCTAAGAGGCAACCAGGAATCGGCCCTGCCGATGCGGTGCAAAAGCTGGCGCCAGGAAGCCATCCTGCGGATGCTGGAGAACAACCTCACCAACGCCGAGGAGCCCGAGAAGCTCATCGTCTACGGGGGCACCGGCCGCGCCGCACGCAGCCCAGAAGCGCTTGCCGGCATCAAGCAGGCCCTCGCCGAGCTGGAAGACGATGAGACATTGCTGATCCAGTCGGGCAAAGCCGTGGCCAAGTTCCGCACGTGGCCCCAATCGCCTCGTGTGCTCATGGCCAACAGCAACCTCGTGCCTCACTGGAGCAACTGGGAGACCTTCCGGAAGCTGGAGGCCCAGGGGCTCACCATGTACGGACAGATGACGGCCGGTTCCTGGTGCTACATTGGGACCCAAGGCATCATCCAGGGCACGTTCGAGACCTTCGCCGCCGCCGGTCGGACGCACTTTGCGGACCCCGCGCTCGACGCGACTCCGCTGAAGGGGCGCATCGTCCTCACGGGAGGCCTTGGCGGCATGGGTGGCGCCCAGCCTCTGGCGGTGACCATGAATGGCGGTGCGTGCCTGGCCGTCGAAGTGGACGAAGCGCGCGCCAAGCGGCGCCTCGATGCTGGATTCGTGGACGTCTTGAGCCACGACCTGGACGACGCGCGTGCCCAAGTCGAAGCGGCCGCCGCCGACGGCAAGCCGCTGAGCGTTGCGTTCATCGGCAACTGCGCCGACGCCCTGCCCGCGCTCGTCGCCGCGGGCTTCAAGCCCGACCTGGTCACCGACCAGACCAGCGCCCACGACCCGCTTGACGGCTACGTGCCCGGCGGCATGAGCCTCGAGGATGCAGTGGCCCTTCGCAGCGATCCCGAGGCCTACCAGAAAGCCGCGTACGCCAGCATGGCCAAGCACGTGGAAGCGATGGTGGCCTTCCAAGAAGGCGGGGCGCACAGCTTCGACTACGGCAACAACCTGCGCGAGGGAGCCGTCCTTGGCGGCCTCGCCCGTGACCGCGCCTACGCCTTCCCTGGCTTCGTGCCTGCGTACATCCGCCCACTCTTTTGCGAGGGGCGCGGCCCGTTCAGGTGGCTCAGCCTGGAAGGCAAGCCCGAGGACATCCACCGCACCGGAGCGCTGGTCAAGCAGATGTTCCCCGAGAACAAGGGCTTGGCCCGCTGGATCGACCTTGCCGACGCCAACCTTCCCTGGGAGGGGCTGCCGGCGCGGGTGTGCTGGCTCGGCATGGGAGAACGCGACCGTTTCGCGTTGGCCATGAACGACATGGTGGCCAAAGGGGAGATCGGCCCCATCGCGGTCACGCGCGACCACTTGGACTGCGGCAGCGTCGCAAGCCCCTACCGGGAAACGGAAGGCATGAAGGATGGCAGCGACGCCATCGCCGACTGGCCCCTCCTCAACGCCCTCGTGAACACGGCGGCAGGCGCAGACAGCGTCCACATCCACAACGGTGGTGGCGTCGGCATCGGCTACAGCACCCACGCCGGGCAAGTTGTCGTGCTCGACGGGTCAGAGCTCGCGGCCGAGAAGGCAAAGCGCGTCTTCCGGAGTGACCCTGGCATGGGTGTCGTGCGCCATGCGGATGCGGGATACGAGAAGGCCCTCGCGGTGGCCAAGGAGCAAGGGGTCTGCTTCCTCGGCTAAGGTGTATGGAGCCGCTTCGCCAAGAGGCGCCAAGGAGCATCGTCCAGTTCGTCTAGCTGGCGCAAGTCTGCGCTCACTGGCAAGACGGACCGCAGCAGCGGATACGCCTGGTTCGCGTCCGCCGCTTCCATGTAGAGCTCCATGTAGCCGCCCTCGAAGCGCGCGCGCAGCGAGCGGAACGTCGTGGCAAGCGGCGCAAGGCGCTGCATCATGTCGGACCACAGCTGGTCGCCGCGCATGTTGACCTCACAGATCACCCAGTCATCGCCCACGACAGGCATGTGCACGTTGCCGTACTGAGCGTTCAGGTTGGCCTCCAGTTGGCGGCACGTCTCTGCGTCCACGCCTTCGACCAGGGACTGGGTCTTGCATACGAACGTGGAGCCCACCATGCGGGCTCGCCCGATGTCCATGGTGACGATGCATGGGCGGTGCCGGGTGAGCTTCGCGTATGCGAGCCCTTCCCCATCGGCTGCCAAGCGGAACCAGACGCCCATATCGAATCGAAGCGCTTCCAATAGGTAAGCCAATCGTTTGGGGGGATGCCCTCAAAAGCGCGGCCTGGGGTGCCCCGCACGTGGTCCAACTGGATGGCGCATCTCTGCGCATCGCCGACGTTGCCGCCGTGGCCCGGCGCCAAGAGCCCGTAAGCATTGACGATCGCGTTTGGGCGCACGTGGATGCCAGCCGTGCCATCGTGGACGATCTGGTCGCGCGGGGCGAAGTGATGT
>JBFKLD010000107.1:0-5243 GCA_041630755.1 Thermoplasmatota archaeon | reverse complement strand
GTGCCCTCGTAGATTTCCGTGATCTTGACATCGCGCATCAGGCGTTCCACCGGGTAGTCGGTGGTGTAGCCATTGCCGCCGTGAATCTGGACCGCCTCAATGGTGGCCCAAGTGGCGGTTTCGCTGGCAAACAGCTTCGCCCGGCTGCCCATCTCCGGCGTCAGCTCCCCGGCGTCTTGCGCGGAGGCGGCCTTCTGGACGAGCAGGCGGCTGGCTTCGATGCGGGTGTCCATGTCTGCAAGCTTCCACTGGATCGCTTGGTGGTTCGCGATGGGCACTCCAAATTGCACGCGCTCCTTGGCGTAGTTGACCGATTCATCGAACGCGCGCTGAGCGATGCCGACAGCTTGGGCGCCGATGCTGATGCGGCTGCCGTTGAGGGTCTGCATCAATTGCTTGAAGCCATCGCCTTCCTCTCCGATGCGGTTCTCGGCCGGCACGCGCATGTCCGTGAAGCTCACCCGGGCGGTATCGCTGCCGTGCAGCCCCAGCTTCTCCTCGGCACCGTCCTTGCCGAATCCGGGAGTGTCCGCCTCGACGGCGAAGAGCGTCAGTCCGCGGTGCCCTGCGCTCGGGTCGGTCTTTGCCGCCACGATGGCACTTCCTGCGTGGTTGCCGTTCGTGATGAACACCTTGGATCCGTTGATGACGTATTCATCGCCGTCGCGCACCGCCGTCGTGGAGAGCGCCGCCACGTCGCTGCCGGCCCCGGGTTCCGTCAGCGCAAAGCAACCCACCCATTCGCCCGTGGCAAGCTTCGGCAGGAAGCGCTCCTTCGTGGCTTGGTTTCCCCAGTGGACGATGGGGCTCGCTGCGACGCTCGTGTGGACCGCCACCGTGACGCTCGTGCTGGCGCAGGCCCAGGCCAGCTCTTCGAGCATCATGTTGTAGGCAACTTTGCTGATGGGGGCGCCGCCAAATTCCTCTGGGATGGTGCATCCGAGGAATCCCATCTGGCCCAGCTCGGCGAGTGTTTCCGTGGGGAATCCGCCATCGCGGTCCAGCGCTTCCGCCCGCGGTGCCACGACGGTGCGGGCGAACTCGCGGATGGTCTGCTGGATGAGGCGTTCTTCGTCGCCGAGGCTCAGGTCCACAGGGGGCGGACACGGAGGCTGGTCTTGAAGGTTCAGCCGAGGTCCACGACCAGCGGGGCATGGTCGCTGGGCTTGCCGTCCCCGGAGGAATCCTTGCGCTCATCGCGGTCTACCCAGACATCCGCGACGCGGCCGACCAGGTCCTCGGTGCCAAGAGCCAGATCAATGCGCAATCCCTTGTTCTGCGGGAATCCAAGTCCTCGGTAATCCCACCAAGTGAACACTTGCTCGTCCGTCACGTGGCGGTGCAGGTCATGGAACCCTTGGGCATGGAACGCGGCCAAGTGGGCCCGCTCTTCTGCTGTGCAATGGATGGAGCCGCGCCATCCTTCGGGGTCGTAGACATCGATGTCCTCCGGGGCCACATTGAAGTCGCCGAGCACAAGCATCGGCATGTCTGGATGCGCCTCGCGCCAGCTGCAAAGGTGTGCGCGCAAAGCGGTGAGCCATTCCATCTTGACGGCGAAGGCCGGATCAAGGGGGTCCTTGCCGTTGACGACGTACACATTGACCACCCGGATGCCGCCGATCGTGGCGGCGATGACGCGGGCATGATCGGTGGGGTCGCCGACAAAGCCGCGCTCGATGTCTTCGGGCTTGGTCTTGGAGATGAACGCCACGCCGTTGTAGGATGCCTGGCCAAACCGCGCAATGTGGTGGCCGCTGAATGCGAAGCTTTCCAGGGGGAACTCGCGGTCTGTGACCTTGGTCTCCTGCAAGCACAGAACGTCGGGGTCGTGCCGCTGCAAGAATGCCAGCAACCGGGGCAGCCGGGGCCGGATTCCGTTGACGTTCCAAGAGACGACGCGCACAGGGGGCCCAGCGGTGCTTGGCACCTAAGTTGAGCGATGCACACAGCCACGGACTTTTACGGGCGCGCGCTGGTTGCCCCGCATGCACGACGTGGCCATCATCGGCGGGGGACCGGCGGGAGCCCATGCGGCAGCCAAGGCTGCGCTCTTGTTCCGCACAGCCGTGATGTTCGACAAGGGCCGCCGATTCAGCCGGATCTTCTGGAGCCCGCGCGTGGCCAACATCCCTGGACGCTTCGGCGAGGCCGGGCGGGACATCGTCGCGAAGGGCTATGCGTTCATTGACGAGATCGAGTCCGACTTGGGGCGCACGTTCGTGAAGGTCCACGAGGACACCGAAGTCACGTCTGTGGAACGGGTCGAAGGGGGATTTCGCATTCAGGCGAGGGGCAAGCATGGCCCCGTGGAGGCCGAGGCGAAGGCCCTGGTGCTGGCGACGGGGACTGTGGATGCGCAGCCGAAGCTGCGCGACTTTCGCAAGCGCGACATTGAGGCGGTGTTGCCCTACGCGAACAAGGGCTTGGCCGATTATTGCTTGCTCTGCGATGGTCATACGGTCGAAGCAAAGCGCGTTGCCGTCATCGGATGCAGTCCGGATGTCCGAGGCATCGCCAAGAGCCTGAAGAAGAATTTCGGTGCCGACACGGTCCTGGTGCCCATGTGCAACCTCGAGGACAGCAAGACCGGCGTCCGGGATCCAAAAGCGGATTGGCAGCACGTCGAGGAGGAGATGGCGAAGTGGGAGATCCCCATCTTGTTCGGGGGCGTCAAGGAATTCACCGGCATCAAAGACCACACGTTTGGCATCGTGTTCGAAGACGGCACCGAAGAGCGCTTCGACAAAGCATGGATCAGCATGGGCTGGTACAAAGTCAACAATGAGGTGGCCCTGGCCCTCGGCGGCAAGGTTGACGACGATGGATTTGTGCTGACGAATGCCGATGGCAGGATGATGACGGACGATGGCCCCAGCAAGGACGTCTACGTCATCGGAGATCTGCGAAGTGATTCGTGGAAGCAGATCCCCATCGCCTGGGGCGAAGCTGAGCAGGCGATCGCCAGCCTGTTCGTGCACGGCTAGCTGCGTCAGTCGTGCTGGCGGTACCAGCGCATCGCGGGAAGCAGGTGCTCCATGACGCGGTTCTCTGCGCCGCGCAGACGTTCTTCGAAGGCGCTGCGTCCAATGCCCAGGCGTTCCGCCACTTTGGCTGTGGTGGTGCCGCGCGGGCTGTGGTAGTAGCCCATCTCGTCGGCGGCCAGCAGCGCCTCGGCCTGCTTGTCGGTCGGGGCGCCCAGGACGGGGTGCAAGCTCAGGAACAGGGCCGCGGCCACGTCGCCGGCGCCAATCCATTGGCGGCGCACGACTTGCGTGGGGAAGTCCTGCTGCAGATCGTCCAATGCTGCTTGCTCGCCCGTCGGGCCAAAGGCGATGGCGTCGTAATGTTCCCACCCGTTTTGCACCTGCAGTGGCTGGAGCCACATCAAGTCGTGCGCTTCGAGGCGTCGGGTGATGCTGCTGCGGCTGTCTCCGTGGGGGCGCCAGACCGCCAGGCCGCCTTCCGGCGTCGGCAAGATGCGCAACGGGTCCAGGTGTTCCTTGACGGTGTCTTCGACATGGCGCCACAGGGTTCGTTCGGCGCGCAGCTCGACCACTTCGAAGTGGTGGCCGCTCCATGCGCGGATGCGTGCATGGGGCAACGCGCGGCTCAGCTGGGCCAGCGGGCAGTCGTGCTCGACTCGGAAGGTGACCCTCCGCACGTGTTCCCCGTCCATGGACGGACATTGGGCGGGGGTTCATCAAGGTTTGCGATAGCGTGTCGAAATGGATGGCCAAAACCCTTCAGGACACCCAAAGTCGGCCCCGTGTGCGCATCACCATCCCGGTTCCCTTCGCTCTGGAATCCGTCAACGCGTGGCTCTTCCAAGGGGACAACCCGGTGCTGGTCGATTGCGGCTTGGGCTCGAAGCAGGGATACCAGACCCTCCACGACGCGCTGCGCGCGGCCGGACAGGACCCCGGCGAGCTGAACTTGTTCGTCACGCACGGGCACGTGGATCACGCAGGCAACGCCAAGCGTCTGCAAGACGCCGGCGCGACGCTCCATGCCCCGCGCGAAGAGGCGCCCTTCATCGAAACGTTCCGCCGCGACAGCCGTGCGCGCAATGACGCCTTTGCTGACGCGCTTCGGCTCCACGGGATGCCACAGGAAGAGGTCCGCGCCGTGCGGGCCCGCAGTGATGGCATTGATGCCTACCTGGACGACTGCCCCATCCAAGCCGACGTACCCGACGGGTTCGAACTGCTGTTTGGCGACCAACCCGCAAGGGCCGTGCGCACGCCTGGCCACACACCGGGAAGTGTCTGCTTCGAAGTCGGCGACGACGTGCTTGTGACGGGCGACACGCTGCTGGAAACCATCACCAGCAACGCCATTGAGCTGCTCGAGAAGGACCGCGGATCGCACCACACCTACCAACAGACGTTGGACAGCTTGCGCCGCTACGCCGGACGGACTGCACTGCCGGGGCACCGCGACCCGTTCGTCATCACCGAGGAGGTCCTCGACCTGCACGCCGCGCGCCACGAAAAGCGTGCCAAGCGCATCCTGGAGCACCTGGACCAGCCGCGCACCGCATGGCAGCTGCTTCCACGGGTCTTCCCGCCCAAGCTGGGACAAGACCAATGGTTCCTGGCCATGGCCGATCTCGTGGGCCATCTCCATGCGCTTGAGATCGAAGGGCGCGTACGCGCCACAACCAATGGCGTGCGCGTCTTTTCGCGTTGATCTACGGCTTGTGGAAGCGGCGCATGATGGGATCCGCCTTCTCCATGTCATCCACGTGCACCAGAAGGTGCCCGCCATCGACAAAGCTGATGCCCCACACGCTCTCGATGTTGACCTTCGCGTGCGCCAATGCCTCGCTCAGTTCGGCCAACGTGCCCGGCTCGTCATCCAGGCCGATGTCATACACCATCACCGCCCGGGGTCGGAAGTGGTGGGCCTCCAGGGCCCGCACAGTCTTGGCGGGGTCATCCGTCAAGAACCGGACCCCGGCCTTGTCCGCTGCCAAGCCGCGGATGTTGACCTTCGCCTCGCCCAATGCGGCCGTGACTTTTGCCAGCGCGCCAGGCTTGTCTTTGACGGGAACAGTGACCAAGGTTGTCCGAAGCACGAAGCCCCGAGCCGCTGCCTGAGGCTTAAGCTCTCCGCGCCAGTGCACGCGTGTGATTGACCGGCTGCCGGACGCCATCCGCCACTGGTCCGAAACGGACCCTGCCTTGGCCGCGCTCGCGCAGGAGCACCCACCGCAGGGCATGGGCTACGGCCAGGAGACG
>JBFKLD010000106.1:0-5256 GCA_041630755.1 Thermoplasmatota archaeon | reverse complement strand
GGCAACAACGCCGACAGCGATGATGACAACGACGGACTCACGGACGCGGCGGAAGCCGGGCTTGGCACCGACCCGCTTCTGGCGGACACCGACGGCGACCAGCTCGACGACCTTGCGGAGACCCGTGGCGGCAGCGACCCCTTGGACCGTTTCAGCCCGGACTACCGCGCCCAGGAGGTCCAAGCGACCGTCCGGGAGGATGGCTCCATCGAGATCCGCTGGACCGGCAGCCAAGATGCGCGCGTGCACACGTACCGCGTGTGGCGCGGCGACCCGCTGGTGGTGCTGGCCGATGTGCCAGCGCGTGGCCTCGTGCCCCACGTGGTGGGTGACGCCGAGTATCCGTTCGAGGATCAGATGTACGGTGTCCAAGCGATCATCGGCGAGGTGGAGCTGGATCCGGCTGCGGTTGTCAAGGTGCCCGTGTACAAGCGCGAGGCCAAGCAGGTGACGCTGGAGGCCGGACCGGGCGACGCGCCCGATGCCAGGCAGATCGAAGACGAACCGATCTCTGCGACGCAGGAAAGCCCCATTCCCTTCATGCTGGGCGTGGGAGCCATCCTCTGGGCAGCGCTGCGGCGGCGTCAGTAAGTTGCGGCCACGAACCGGAAGTACACGACGTACGTGAGCACCCAGTAGCCGACGTAGATGGCCACAAAGACCCACGGGAACCGTTCCAGCGGGGCACGCAGGCGCGCCAAGCGGAGAAGGTGATGGAGGCCTCCGGCTACGAGCGCAGCGCCAAGGAAACGCCAGGCGCGCGCAACAGGCGTGACCAAGACGAGCTGCCAGAGAGGCTTGTCCTGCAATGCCCACTCGGCGGCGTAGAGCTTGTACGGGATCCCGAGCGTTGGGGCGGCGACGACCGCCGTCCATCCGCCTTCGGCGAGCTCGCTTGAGGCGCGCTCCATCATGGGTTCCGTGATGCCCGGAAGCAGCGGGAAGAACGATTGCCACGCATGCGGCCAAAGCGCCACCATCAAGCCTCCCGCCACGGCGCCAAGGATGGCCCAGCCTGCAGCTTTCAAGCCCGCCCGAAGCCCCGCAAACAAGGCGACGAAACCGATGGCGATGTCGGGGATCAACACGAAGAAGCTGGCCTCCGCGAAGCCCCAGAAGAGTGGTGTGCGCATGGCCCATCCTGGGCTTGCCGCGGCCTTCTCGACGCTCGCGGCGGCCTTGTCCGCGTTCACTGCAGAGCCTCCACGGCGGCTTGTGCCTCGGCGGCGACCTGCTTCCAGCCGTCGCGGTCATTGGGCACCTGGTCAAAGCGCAGCGGCGCCCCGAGGCGGACGCGCAGCTTGGCCAAGCGCGGGCGCGTGGCACCCTTGGGAAGCACCGCGCGGCTGCCGTCGATCCACGCCGGCACGATGGGGATTGAGGTGCCGGCGACGAGAAGCCCGACACCTTTCTTGAACGCAGCCACGGCGCCCGTTTCGCTGCGGGTTCCTTCCGGAAAAAGGATGACGCCGCGGCCGTCTGCAAGCAAGTCCAGGCCCGATTTCATGGCGTCCGTGGCGGAGGCAGTGCGGTCGATCGGCAGCGCGTTGAGCGCGCCGTGCACCAGGGCGCCGACCCACTTGCGCTTCCAGAAGTAGTCCTGTGCTGCAAGGGGGTGCGTGGTGTTGACCCGGCGCAATGGAATGCTGGCCATCAATGCCAACGCATCGGGGTGGCCGCTGTGGTTGGCCACGAGCACGAAGGGGCCCTGGACCATCCATCGGCCCTGCACGCGGAATCGGAAGAACACGCGGAACACCAGGCGCACCACGACATGGAGCACGGGGCGCCAGAGGCGCATGAAGAAGTCGCTGCGCGCCAGGTCGGCGGCGGTTTCGTGGGGCTGCGTGTAGCTCCACGGCGGCAACGCGGCATCCTCGGCCATCGCCTGCGCCTTTGCTTCGAGCGTCTTCAGGTGCGGCGTGTCTGGATCGAATCCGTGAGCGGCGTGCACGTGGTGCCGGAACTGCGCCCACGCCAGCGGATCGCCTTCGAGGTTTCCGCGGCGCACGCGCAGTCCGGTTTCCTTGGCGATGTCCTTGATCATAGGCCGTAGAAGAACACCATTGTGTGGAAGAACACCGGGGCCGCGTAGATCAGGCTGTTCGTGCGGTCAAGGAATCCTCCGTGCCCGGGCAGCGCGTGGCTCCAATCTTTGATGCCCAAGTCGCGCTTGATGACGCTCGTGGTCAAGTCTCCAAGAACGGCACACAGGGACACAAGCGCCGCCACCAAGGCCGCCCCCCACATGGGAAACGGCACGTAGGCATGCATGGCCGTGCCGACGGCCACGACGACCAGCAGGCTGCCGATGCTTCCTTCGATGGTCTTCCCGGGGCTCAGCCGAGCGCGCAAGCGGTGCTTGCCAAACAGCTTGCCAGCGATGAAGGCCGCCACGTCGTTGACCGCCACCAGGAACGCAAGCCAGAGCACGGGGCCCGTGCCGTGGCTGAGGTTGACCATGAACGACGCGTGGCCCAGAAACCAGCCGAAGTAGACCATCCCGAAGATGGACAAGGCGAGCTTCTGCAGCATCTTGTCGGCGCTTCCGCGCAAGATCGGCACCAGCGTCAGGGCCACGATGCCCCACATGGGAAGCACTTGGAACAACCCGTACCACCCTTGGATGGGGAAGAAGTTCGGGTACGGCCACCAGGCCACCACGTGCAGGGCCACGACGAACAGGTAGAGGACAGTGAGGATGCCGCGATCCGCCCAGAGGCCCACGGCGCGCACGTATTCGCGCATGACCAGGATGCCAAGCACCCCAAGCACCACGATCCACCAGACGCGCCCAAGCCATAGCGCCCCGATGAGCACCACGGCGATGCCGATCCAAGCGGCAATGCGCAAGCCGATCTCCTTCCACAAGTCCGGCTTGCGGGGCCGAAGCCAGGGCGTGATGGCGGCGAAGCCCACAACGGCCGCGCCGAGCACACCTGCCAGGATGGGAAGGAATGCGTCGATCATCTACATCATCCGCAATTCGCGGCTGGCGCGGCCCCAACGGTTCAGGAGGCCGATGGGCACGAGAAGAAGCATGAATCCGAGGCCGACGTTGATGACTTCCTCGTGGTGCGTGGCGACACCGGTGGCGGGAAGGAGGTAAGCCAGGATGGAAACGATGCCCAAAGCCACCATGCGGTCCGCTTTGCCAAACGGTCCGTCGTAGCGGCGGCGGCCACCTGCGGCGCGGGGAATGATGCCCAGCGTCGTCACCAAGTGGATGGCCGCCAGGATGCCGAAGCAGAGCATCAGGTTGGCCGCGCCAGAGACGGCCAATCCGGTGAAGATGACCACGTCGTTGATGCGGTCGCTCCATTCGTTGACGAGCTCGCCGTAGCCGGAGGCCATCTTGCGCTCCACCGCAACCATGCCATCCAGGGCGTTGCAGGCGATGCGCAGGAACAGAAGCACGGGGACCACGAGGTAGAGCCAGAGGCGCCCCGGCGCGAAGTAGAGCGCGGCAGCGGCCGCCACCGCGAAGAGGACGCCGACCATGCTGATGGTGTTCGGTTCGAACCGCTTGGCAAACGCCATCGTTGGCCGCAGCAGTTTGCGAAACGCCGGCTTCAGTCCGTAGACTCCCATGACCGAGGCACGCCACCGCCAAGCCAATACCCTTGCCTTTTCCAACGGGACCCGCATGCTGAGGCATGGGATACCGGTTTGCCGTCCTCTATGGCTCCACACGCAGTGACCGCCAAGGCATCAAGGCGGCCAAATTCATGGTGCGCCAGTTGGAGGCACGTGGCCACGAAGTGACACTGCTGGACGCCATGGAGCTCGCGTTGCCGATGCTGGACAAGATGCACAAGCAGTACGAACCGGGCACCGCACCCGAGTCCATGGAGCACGCGCACAAGGTGCTCGACGCGGCCGACGGCTTCGTGGTCGTTGGCGGCGAGTGGAACCACAGCATCCCCCCTGGCCTGAAGAACCTCCTTGACCACTTCCAGACAGAATTCTACACGAAGCCGGCGGGCATCGTGACGTACAGCGCGGGGCCCTTCGGGGGCGTGCGCGCCAGCGTCCACTACCGAGCCATCATGGGCGAGCTGGGGATGGTGACCCCCAGCATCATGTTCAGCGTGAGCAGCGTCTACAAGGCCTTCGACGAGGAGGGCAACGACGCGACGGAGAAGAAGGACTACGAGCGCAGGGTCCAGCGATTCCTCAACGAGCTGGACTGGTACACGGATGCATTGGCCGCAAAGCGAGCCACCTGCGCAGATCCGTTCACCGATTGCAGCAACCGCGCCGCAGACGCGTGACCAACGGTTGTCCGATTTCACCGCCGCCACAAGCAGAGCCAAAACGGCAGCCCGCCATGGCCCCCGCGTGACCACCCTCACCGGGTACGGCGGCGTCGGAGAGATTGGGGGAAACGCATTCCTCCTCGAGGACGGCAAGAGCCGCATCTTCCTCGACTTCGGCAAGCGCTTTGGAAACGATGGCTTCGAAGGGGCTCGCCCCGGCGAGGGCGACTACTTTGACACGTTCCTGAAGCCGCGCAGCGCCTCGTACGCCAAGGATCTGGTGGATCTGCAGATCATCCCGGACGTGATGCAAAGCTACCGCCAAGACGCGGGGGGCTTGCCGGGCCCAAGCGATCTGGATGCGGTCATTGTGAGCCACGCGCACGCGGACCACGTGGGCCTCATCGGTTTGCTCAAGCCCGACGTGCCGATCCTGATGAGCGACGAGTCCCATGCCACCGTAGCCTCGCTGCAAGAGACGGGGGCATCGGGAGTGCACACGGAGATGGCGGTCTTCAAGCCGAAGGGCTACGCGCTGAAGAAGAACGGCGAAGTGAACAAAGGGTGGAAACCCAAGGGCCAGAAGCGGCCCATCTCCGATGCCACGCACACGGACGTGGGCGACTGGGACATCCAGCAGTTCGCCGTGGACCACAGCATCCACGGTGCGCGCGGCACGGTCCTTGCGGGCCGGGACGTGACCGTCGCCTACACGGGCGATTTTCGATTGCATGGCCGCGACGGAGATGCGACGAAGCGATTCCTTGAACGCGCCGCGGGCGCGGACATCTTGGTGACCGAGGGCACGAATGTGTCGCAGGATCACAAGCACGAAGGCAACGACAACGAGATTGCCGTCGAGGGCGAGATTCAAGACTACGCAGAAGGGGAGGATGGTCTCGTGGCCATCAGCTTCCCCCCGCGCGACCTCGACCGCTTCATCTCGGTCTGGAACGTGGCCAAGCGCCTGGGCCGGCGGCTGGCCATCCCGACCAAG
>JBFKLD010000105.1:0-5315 GCA_041630755.1 Thermoplasmatota archaeon | reverse complement strand
GGCGGCGACAAACGCATCGTCCACCGTGCCGACCGTGCGCTTGGCCGCTTCATCGAAGACGCGGTACTTCTTCTCGTCCGGAATGAGGCTGACGTGGTCCAGAAAGTGGCGGCGCGCCCGTCCGCCACGCGCGATGCCGCCATCCTCGTCCGGAAAGAGCGTCTTGACTTCCAGCAGCGCATCCCAGACCATGTCGAAAAGCGGACGCTCTAGATCCAGAAATGGCCCCGCCCTGCGCACAACGTCGTAGCAGAAATCCGGCTGCAACCCGTGGTACTCGTTGGCCATCGCCACGAGCTGATTGGCAAGCACCACGAGCGGTTCGTCCCGGATGCGCAAGGGCTCGAGGGCGCCCTGCGCGGCGCGCTCGGCAATCACTGCGCATTCCATCAGGTCCTCGACACCGGAGCCGATGAGCGTCCCGGCGCTGATGGCGCCCACGCGGTGACCTGCGCGGCCGAGGCGCTGCAAGAAGCGAGCGACGCTTCGTGGCGAGCCGACCTGCACGACGTGGTCGATGGCGCCCACGTCAATGCCCAGCTCGAGGCTGCTGGTGGCCACGAGGGCGTGCAGGGCTCCTTGCTTGAACCGGTCCTCGACGTCTTGGCGGTGCTCGGCGCTCAGGCTGCCGTGGTGCAATTCCATGTCCGGCCCACCGAGGGCCCTGTTGCGGCTCACCATCAGCTCGGCGCCGTCGCGCGTGTTCTGGAACACGAGGACCCTGGCGTGATCTTCGACGAGACGCTGCACTTCCCGCAGCTCCGCGACGGACTCTGGGGGGATGCTGTGCGTCGCCGCCAATGTGTGATCCTCGTCAACCACGTGTGGAGCGCAAATGGTCAGATTGCGTTCTTTGTGCGCATTGACCACGCACGCCGACACGGGGCGGTGGCCGCCCAGCATCTTGGCCACGCGTTCAGGGTCCGCGACGGTGGCGCTCAGGCCAATGCGCCGGAACCCATTGGCTCCCAAGGCGTGAGGGCACACGCGCTCGGAGGCCTTGTCCTGCTTGCCCTGCGCAACCACTTCCTCAAGCCGCTCCAGCGCGACCATCAATTGTGCGCCCCGCTCCGATGCGGCCAAGTCATGGATCTCGTCCACGACGACGAACCGCACGGTGCGCAGATGCGCCCGCAGCCGATCGCCGTAGAGCAGAAGCTGGACGGTCTCCGGGGTGGTGATCAGCACGTCCGGCGGCGCCCGGGATTGGCGCGTGCGCTCGCTTTGCGGCGTGTCGCCGTGGCGCACGCCGATGCCAAAGCCAAGCGCTTGGCACCATGATTCCAGGCGGCGCATCAGGTCGCGATTGAGAGCCCGAAGCGGGGTCACGAAGAGGACCTTGAAGCCCGTCGGCCACGGCTTGCGCGTGGCGTCCCGCTCACGCAGAAGCCTGTCGAGGATTGGCAGCATCGCTGCTTCGGTCTTGCCGTAGCCTGTCGGGGCGACGAGCAATGCATGCCCTTCCTCCGGCCAAAGGGCTTCCTGGGCTGGCGTGAGCCCCGTCCATCCTTCGCCGCGAAGGAGCTCTTGCAGCGCCGGATGCAGGCGGTCCATCAGGATGCTTGGGCCAGGAGGATCTCGATGTAGCTCAACAGCAGATGCGCCCCGAGGAAGTACCCGACAAGAACCGCCACAGGGAATCCGAGGCGGGCCCCTTTGCCGTAGCCTGCGAGCCGGATGCCTCGCCGCAGCGCGATGTGCAACGGCACGATGGCCGCCCCGTAGACGTAGCCGAAGACCGCAAGCTGGACGGCCAGCACGACCACGGGCGCCGCTCCATTGCCTCCGGTCTGGAGCATGCTCGTTCCAAAGACGCGGGCGAATTGGGCGTCCCACAGCAGAAAGACGATGATGAGAGCCACGAAGCCGGCACCCACGCCGATGAGTCCCCATTTGTCGATCGCGTGGCTCTTTTCGGGCTTCTTGATGGCCACGGCAACCATGGACGCAATGGCGATCGCCCACAGCATCCAGCTCCACCATGGAAGCTGGAAGTACGAGACTCCGTGCGTCTGCTCGGCTCCTTGGACTTCGCCGTTGTTGACCACGAGCGGGGCTTCCCCAGACAACGTCACCATGGTGCCGTTGCTGACCGCGGACAAGCTTTCATACCGAACCAGCAGGGAAGAGAAGATGGCGGCGGGCGATGCTTCGTTGGTGGGCACGCGCACGAGAGCGGCGCCGAGGATCTCGCCGAGGACGCCCTCAAGCTCCTCGGTGGTGAATCCAAACACTTCCTCTTGCGGGCAATCCACGCACTCTTGCGGCGGGGCGTAGGTGCCTGTCTGGGCGGCAGTGACGATGCTTTCGATGCGCGCCAGATCGAAGCCAGAGCGCACGTCGTCGGCGGTCGGTTGCGTGAAGGTCGCGTTGCCGTTGCGGAAGCCGAGGAGCATTCCTTCGGCAGGCCACGGCGTGGACGTGACGGCGCCGGTGAATCCGATGAGCGGGTTGTCGGTCGTGGACGTGTGGACAATGGAGCCGTCAGGCCCGAAGATGTCCACTGTGCCTGCCAGGATGGCCATCATGCCCACCTCATCGAGGATGGATTCGAACGTGGTCGAGAACGAGGGCTGGAATTCTGGAATCGGCGCGGGGAACAACTGGGCCGTGCCGTTGACGGTGCTTGCGCCCATGGCAGGCCCGACATCCAGGCCTTCGAATTCATCCGGCTGCAGGAATGTCGCAAACGCGTGCCCCGCCTTGGCGGACGCGCCCGAGTCGCCCGGCATGCGCAAAGCGATGGCGCTTCCAGGTGCCGCGTTGAGGCTGTATGGGCCGTCCGTGCCGCAGTCGCGGCGTAGGTTGCTTCCCCAGCAGACTTGATCCACGCCACCGATGCGTCCCGTGGTCCCAAGCAGGACCACCATCAGCCCGTCATCGCGGACAGTGACATCCATGGCTCCGCTGACGACCGTGATCTCGTCGGGCATCTGCTGCCCGACCGGCGCGAAGGCCGCGTCTTCCGAGAATGGCTCCGACGCCACGACACCGGCCTGCGCCGGGGCCACCAGGGCCAGCAGCAGGAGCGGCCAGGCCTTCATGCGGGGACCTCCATCGAGCGGTCCAGGTCAGCCGTGAGGTTGCGGTGCCCATCCTCTGTGACCAAGATGTCGTCCTCGATGCGGATGCCCAGGCCTTCAATCTTGGAGGGTGCGAAATCGGAGTTGAAGTAGAGGCCGGGTTCGACGGTGATGACCATGCCTGGCTCCAGCTTGCGCGCTTCGTTGCCGTGCTTGACGTGACCCACGTCGTGGACGTCCAAGCCGAGGAAGTGGCTTGTGCCGTGCATGAAGTGGTTGCGCAGCTGGCTTTTGAGGATCTTCTCGGGGTCCGCATCGAGCACGCCCAGGTCGCTTAGCCCCTGCGCAAGAACCCGCGCAGCCGCCTCGTGCGGGTGCCGGATGGTGTTGCCGGGCTTGACTTGCGCGATGGCTGCCTCTTGGGCCGCCAGCACCACCCCGTGCAGTTCACGGTGCAGGGCCGGCACGTCCCCGACGGCGTACGTGCGCGTGATGTCAGAATTGTAGTAGCCCCATTCGCATCCAGCATCGATGAGGACCATGTCCCCGTCCTTGACGGTGTCGCGGTTCTCGATGTAGTGCAGCACTGCCGCGTTGGCACCGGTGCCGACGATCGGGGGGTAACCTGGCCCCGTGCTGCCGGCGGCCTTGTACGCGTGCAGAAGCTCCGCTTCGATCTGGTATTCGGTGACCCCGGGAGCAATGCCCGCGGCGGCCATGCGCATGGCATCGCACCCGATGTCGGCGGCCTTCTGCATGAGGGCGATCTCGTCTTGGTCCTTGATGACGCGATGCTTGGCAAGAAGCGGCGCGCCATCTTCCGGCATCGCGCCTTCGACGTAATGATGGGCTTCGTGGTGGCCCGTGATGGCCACGACATCCCCTTCGAGCATGTCGGGCAGCGTTGCCAATTCGTCAATGGGAAGCGCCTTGTCCACGCCGAGGGCGTCAGGGGCGGCGTCCACGCCGAGGCGGCGCCCCGTCCAGATTTCGGCCTCCGGCTTGCGGGGGCGCAGAAAGAGGGTGCTTTCTCCACTTGGCTGCAGCACGAGCACCGAATCCGGCTCCGCGAAGCCCGTCAGGTACCAGAAGTCGCTGTGGGGCCGAAAGACGTGCTCCACATCGTTGCTGTACGTGGTCACGGGATGGGTCGCCACGACGAGCGTGCCGTCCAACTCTTGGGCGATGCGGGCGCGGCGCTTGGCAAAGGCCTCAGGGAGCACTGACGCTCCATACGTCGGGCTTCAAGGACAAAGCTACCGGTGGCCTTTGGCGGCAGGCTTTATCAATAGTCGCGGAAACAAGATTGTCTATGTCCAAGGCGTTCTCCATGTTCGTCCTCATCGTCGAGGACAACGAGGGAGACCTTCGCAACACGATGGAGGCGCTCGAAAGCGGACCTGGAGACTGGTTCCGCTTCGACATTGACACGGCCCGGACCCTCGAGGACGCGCACAAGCACCTTGGAGAGATGACGGCGGACGCCGTGATCTTGGACCTGAACTTGCCCGATTCGCAAGGATTGGCGACGCTGGACGCCGTCCTGGGGCGCACCAAGGCACCCGTGGTGGTGCTCACCGGCCAGGATGACCGCATGCTCAGCTTGGACGCCATCCAGCGCGGGGCCCAGGACGTGCGTGTCAAGGGGCACGACCGGCCCGAAAGCCTGGTGCGGGCGATCTTGTTCAGCATCCTGCGGGCCGACGCGGCGCGCATGGCGCCGGAGAAGGCCGAAGCCCTGCGGCGAGGCGCCGCAGAGCTTGCGGGTTCGAGTTAGGCGTTGCCGCGCACGGCGAAGAACAGGCCCACCATCGCGGTGAACACTTGGAACTCCGCGCCGTCGCGCATGAAGTGCCACTCGGGCAGGTGCACGATGAACGTGGCACCGATCATGATGATGGCGATGACGAGACCGCTCAACCGAGTCACCAGGTCCGCGTAGCTGAACTTGGCGCCCCCTGCCAGGATGCCGATGCCGGCGGCGGTTTCGCCGAGCGCCACGAGCCAGAACACGGCGCTGCTTCCGAGGAACATCATGTCCAATGCCTCCTGGGGCGGCGTGCCGCCGCGCAGCTTGTCGATCCCGTGGTAGAGGAAGATGCCCGTCAAGGCCGCACGCACGAGCCAGTGCATGTGCGGGGCGGCCGGCGCGGTCTTCTCTTGCAATTTGGTGACAAAGTCTGCCATGGCCATGGCATCGCCTCCAGGACATAAGGCATCCCTTTCCCCGGTTGAAGAAGAGGTTCAACCCTCTGCGCCTGCCGCCGCGACGCCCGGTGTTGGGACCTATCC